>JAQSVY010000130.1 GCA_029266935.1 Burkholderiales bacterium | reverse complement strand
CGAATGGCGCGGGGTCAAGGTTCCAGGCCACGTCCAGGAGGTATTGAACTTTGTTAAAGCCCTATGATGTCGAACAGGACCTCGCCGTAGACTCGCCCTGCGCCGCTCCCTCCGCCGCCCTCACTCCCGCCGTGAAACGCCCCCGCCCGCCGCGCAAGCCCAAAGTGAAGAGGCTCTTCGTGCTCGACACCAACGTGCTCATGCACGATCCGACGAGCCTCTTCCGCTTCGACGAGCACGACGTCTACCTGCCGATCGCCACGCTGGAGGAGCTCGACCAGCACAAGCGCGGCCTCTCGGACGTCTCGAGGAACGCCCGCCAGGCGAGCCGCTTCCTCGACGAGATCGTCACCGGCGATCTGGAATCGATAAAAAAAGGCTTATTGATAAGAACCAGAGAAGGACAGCAATCGCGCGGCCGGCTCTTCCTGCAGACCGAGGCGATGAACGGCAGCCTGCCCCCGACGCTCGCCTCCGGGAAGACCGACAACCAGATCCTCTCGGTGGTGCGCTCATTACAGGAGCGCGAGCCGCAGCGCGAGGTGGTCCTGGTGTCGAAGGACATCAACATGCGCATCAAGGCGCGAGCGCTGGGGCTCGACGCCGAGGACTACTTCAACGACAAGGTGCTCGAGGACGCCGACCTCCTCTACACCGGCGTGCGCGCGCTGCCGAAGGACTTCTGGGACACGCACGGGCGCGACGTCGAGTCCTGGAAGAAGGACGGCCACACCTACTACCGCGTGCGCGGGCCGCTGGTCTCGAAGCTGCACGTGAACGAGTTCGTGTTCGACGAGTCCGGCGACAAACCGCTCTACGCGCTGGTCAAGGAGGCGCAGGGCCGCCTCGCGGTGCTCGAGACGCTGCGCGACTATTCGCACACCAAGAACTCGGTCTGGGGCATCACCGCGCGCAACCGCGAGCAGAACTTCGCGCTCAACCTGCTCATGAACCCGGCGGTGGACTTCGTCACGCTGCTCGGCCAGGCCGGCACCGGCAAGACGCTGCTCGCGCTCGCCGCCGGGCTCACGCAGGTGCTCGACGAGAAACGCTACAGCGAGATCATCATGACGCGCGTCACGGTGCCGCTGGGCGAGGACATCGGCTTCCTGCCCGGCACCGAGGAGGAGAAGATGCAGCCCTGGATGGGTGCGCTCGAGGACAACCTCGACGTGCTCAACGCGTCGGATGAGTCGGGCGGCGAGTGGGGGCGCGCGGCGACGCGCGACCTGGTGCGCTCGCGCATCAACGGGCGCACCTTCGTCAACAAGTGGCTGATCATCGACGAGGCGCAGAACCTCACGCCCAAGCAGATGAAGACGCTGGTGACGCGCGCCGGGCCGGGCACCAAGGTGGTGTGCCTTGGCAACATCGCGCAGATCGACACGCCCTACCTCACCGAGGGCAGCTCGGGCCTCACCTATGTCGTCGATCGCATGAAGGACTGGTCCCACGCCGGGCACGTCACGCTCGCGCGCGGCGAGCGCTCGCGCCTCGCGGACCACGCCGCCGACGTCCTGTAAGGAATAAGTCAGCCGCCGGGGTGTTTCACCCTCGGCTGCTGACTTTCTGCTAGATTCCCTGCCCTTCCTCACCTTCCGGAAATCCGCAATGACACGTCTGCTCACGGCAATTCTTTCCGTCTCGCTCCTTGCCTTCCCGGCCGCCGCGCAGAAGTTCGAGCCGCAGGTCGGACAGGCCGGCAAGGACGTGATCTGGGTGCCGACGCCCGACGACGTGGTCGAGCGCATGCTCACCATGGCGCAGGTGACCTCCAAGGACCTGGTGATGGACCTCGGTGCCGGCGACGGCAAGATCGCCATCGCCGCGGCGAAGAAGCACGGCGCGCGCGCCATCGGCATCGAGTACAACCCGGACATGGTCAAGCACGCCAATGCCAACGCGCAGGCCGCGGGCGTGGCCGGCGACGGCACCGGCAAGGTCATCATCCGCCACGGCGACATCTTCGCCACGGACTTCAGCAAGGCCGATGTCATCACCATGTACCTGCTGCCGGCGCTCAACATGAAGCTGCGGCCGCAGATCCTTTCCATGAAGCCCGGCACGCGCGTCGCTTCGCACTCCTTCACCATGGAGGACTGGGAAGCCGACGAGATTTCCTCGATGGACGGCCGGCGCGCCTACTTCTGGATCGTGCCCGCGAACGTCATGGGCGCCTGGAGCCTGGAAGCGGGCGGCCGGCAGAGCGAGCTGCAGCTCGAGCAGACCTTCCAGAAGATCAAGGGCACGGTGGCCTTCGGCACCACGCACGGCGGCCTGCGCGAGCCGCGCCTGCGCGGCGCGCAGATCTCGTTTTCCTATGTCGATCCCAGCGCGCTGCGCCGCGACTTCACCGGCCGCGTGAACGGCACGCGCATGGAAGGCACCTTCCTCGACGAAAAAGGCCAGGAAGGCCGCTGGACCGCGACGAAGAAGTAGCTAAGCCAGCTTCTTATGCGAGCCGTCGCAGAACGGGCGGTTCGCGCTGCGATCGTCGGCTCCGCCACGGAACGACTCCTCAGAAGGCGTTCGGGTCCTGGAAATTGGCGAAGCGGGTAAAGCGGCCGAGGAAGGTGAGGTCGATGCGGCCGATCGGGCCGTTGCGCTGCTTGCCGATGATGATCTCGGCCCGGCCCTTCGCCTCCTCTTTCTCGGGCGAGTACACCTCGTCGCGGTAGATGAAGAGGATCACGTCGGCGTCCTGCTCGATGGCGCCCGACTCGCGCAGGTCCGACATCATCGGCCGGCGGTCGTTTCGCTGCTCGACCGCGCGCGAGAGCTGCGAGAGCGCAATCACCGGCACCTCAAGCTCCTTGGAGAGCGCCTTGAGCGAGCGCGAGATCTCGGAGATCTCGGTGGCGCGGTTCTCGCCCTGGCCCGAGGCGGACATGAGCTGCAGGTAGTCGACGATCACCAGGCCGAGCTTGCTGTACTCGCGCTTCAGGCGCCTCGCACGCGCGCGCACCTCGAGCGCGTTCAGCGCCGCGGTCTCGTCGACGTGGATGCTGGCCTCGTGGAGCCTGCCCATCGCGTCGGTGAGGTGCGACCACTCCTCGTCGTTCAGGCGCCCGGTGCGCAGCTTGTGCTGGTCGACCTTGGCGATCGAGGAGAGCATCCGCATCGCCAGCTGGCTCGAGCTCATCTCCATGCTGAAGATCGCCACCGGCAAGCGCACGCTCGGGTGCAACGCCACGTGCTCGGCGATGTTGAGCGCAAAGGCGGTCTTTCCCATCGAGGGGCGCCCCGCGACGATGATCAGGTCGCCGGGCTGCAGTCCCGCGGTCTTCTGGTCGAGCTCGGTAAAGCCGGTCGGCACGCCGGTGACGTCCGACGGATTGTCCTGATGGTAGAGGTGGTCGATGCGCTCGTACACACGCGCGAGGATCGGTGCGATGCCGAGCAGCCCCTGGTCCTTGCGCGCGCCGGACTCGGCGATCTGGAAGATCTTCGACTCGGCCTCGTCGAGCAGCTGGTTCACGTCCTTGCCGGCCGGGGAGAGCGCCGCCTCGGCGATCTCGGTGGCCACGTGCGCGAGGCGCCGCTGCACCGCGCGCTCGCGCACCAGCTCCGCATAGCGCCGGATGTTGAGCGCGCTCGGGGTGTTCTGCGCAAGCGCCGCGAGGTAGGCCGGGCCGCCCGCCCTGTCCTTGTCCTCGCTCGCCTCGATGGATTCGGCGACCGTGACCACATCGGCCGGCCGGCCGGCCTCGATGAGCTTGGCGATGTGTCGCCAGATGCGACGGTGGTCGTCGCGGTAGAAGTCCTCGCCCGCCACCAGGTCGGCGACGCGGTCGAAAGCCTGGTTGTCCAGCAGCAGCGCGCCGAGCAGCGACTGCTCGGCCTCCACCGAGTGCGGCGGAACCTTGAGGGACAGGAATTGCGAATCCGAAGACTCGCCTCGCTGAACTGCCTGTTGCGCCAACGCCATTCTTCCCCTTCCCCTAGCCGCGCATCATACGGATTCGTTTAACGCTCGAGGGTCGATAAGCGAAATCTGCGGCACGGAAACGAAAAGTCGCTTCTTATCCACACCATCACGGCGCGGGCGCACCTTTCTTACGGATAAACAAGGAACAGGCGTCATGTGCTTTGAACATTCGCCGGTGGATAATTTGTAGACAGTTTGTGGATGAGATAAAAAATTCTGCTTGACACGGTAGCTCGCTGACGCGCTCAAGCTCGCCTGCACCAAGTGGAAGAAAGGACCGAAACAGGCTGTGGACAACCTGTGACCAACCGGTCGATAAGCTGGGGAGAACACGAAAGGAACACCGCGGTACTGTCCATATATACAGTCTACACCGCGCAAAAAGGGATGGCCCGGGCAGCCCTTTCCGCCCCTTTTCGCCCTAGGGCTCGCCCAGCACCGAGACCGTGATGGTCGCCGTGACGTCGGTGTGCAACGCGATACTGAGCGGATAGTCCCCGACCTGCTTGAGCGGGCCCTGCGGCATGCGCACCTGCGAGCGCTCGACCTCGTGGCCGAGCTTCCCGAGCGCCTCGACGATGTCGTAGTTGGTGACCGAGCCGAAGAGGCGCCCGTCCACGCCTGCCTTCTGCGTGATCTTCACCGTCAAGCCCTCGAGCTTCGCACCGCGCTCCTTCGCCTTGGTGAGCGCTTCGTTCTGCACCTTCTCGAGCTCCGCGCGGCGCGCCTCGAACGCCTTGAGGTTCTCGGGCGTGGCGCGCTTCGCCTTGCCCTGCGGGATGAGGAAGTTGCGCGCGAAGCCGTCCTTGACCTTCACCACCGCGCCCAGCTCGCCGAGGTTGGCGACCTTCTCCAGGAGGATGACTTGCATGGCTCAGTTCCCCTCGCTCAATGCAGGTCGGTGTAGGGCAGCAGGGCGAGGAAGCGCGCGCGCTTGATCGCCTCGGAGAGCTGCCGCTGGTAGCCGGCCGCGGTCCCGGTGATCCGCGCCGGGATGATCTTGCCGGTCTCGTTGACGAAGTCCTTGAGGACCTCGATGTCCTTGTAGTCGATCCACTCTGCCTTCTCGGCGGTGAAGCGGCAGAACTTGCGGCGGCGGAACAGTGCCCGCTGGCCCTTGTCCTTCTTGTCCTTGCCGAACTTCCCTTTGCCCTTTCCTTTCAAGTTACGACGCGGGGGCATCTCAAGCTCCTTCGATGAATTCGATGTTCGTTACGTGCAGCACCAGTCTTTGCGAGCGCTTGCTCTTGGCGGCGAGGAACCCCTGGAACTTCGCCTGCACGCCGAGCTTCGCTCCCGCCATCAGCCTTGCCTGCGAGTCGAAGGCTACGGCGCCAAGCTCCGCCAGTACCTTGCGCCTGCCGCCGGCCTCGTCCTGCTCCGACTCGTGGGCGATGCGGAACTCCACCGCGGGCATCCCCGCCGGCGTATAGCGCAGCCCTCCGAGCTCCACGACTTTACCGGTGATCTCGAGCCGATTCAGGCGGCCGGCGCCGCCGGCGCCGGGGTGGCCGCCGGCGAGCCAGTGGAAACTTCGGCCGGCTTCGCCTCCGGCGCTGCGCCGCGCTCGCCCATCATCGACCTGGACTTCTCCTCCTTCATCATCGCGGAGGGCTGGGTCCAGGCCTTGGGCATCTTCACGGTGAGGTGGCGCAGCACCGCGTCGCTGAACTTGAACGAGTGCTCGAGCTCCGCCAGCGTCTCGTTGTCGCACTCGATGTTCATGAGCACGTAGTGCGCCTTGTGGACCTTGGCGAGCGGGTAGGCGAGCTGCCGGCGGCCCCAGTCCTCGAGGCGGTGCACCGTGCCCTTGCGCGCCGCGATGAGGCCCTTGTAGCGCTCGACCATCGCGGGCACCTGCTCGCTCTGGTCGGGATGGACGATGAAAACGATCTCGTAATGCCGCATGCTCGATATCTCCTCATGGGTAAGCCACCCGTCATGCGCAGCGGTGTGGCAAGGAAGGGCGCGAATTGTACTGGATTATTAAGGGCCTGAGAACCCTAGCCGACCCCGCCGATCCCCAATTCCTGCTTCACGTCCTCGAGCAGCGGTCCCGCCTTGCGCACTGCGCTGCGCAGCTTGTCTTCCTTCACCTCGAGGGTGTTCGACCAGAAGCGGATTGCCTCGTCGCTGCTCTCGACCCGCGTCGGGTCCGGGGGAACGTATTCCTCGCTCGCTCGTGCCATGCTCGTGTGACCGCGACCCGTTGCCCGGGTTCAGTGGCCGGCGAAGGGTCGCGCGATGGAGAAGCTGCTCAACCATTAGACCGGAAGCGCGGCTTGAGCCGGACGTAGAGGGTCTTGCGCACGCGCGCGATAAGGGCGTTGTCGGAACCGCGGACTCATGGAGAAGAGGCTGCCGCCGTAGTGCGTGCCGACGTAGTTGCGGTTCATGAGGCCGTGGCGCAGGTCGACGATCACCTCGCTCCAGTCCTCGGCGATATGGCGCACGCGGATGCCGGCGCCGAGGAACGGCGGCCACAGATTCATGCCAAGGCGCAGGTGCTGCGGCTTCATCGGCGTTATATTAGTAGGCGCAAGTGGCCGAGATTCATGAGCTGAGCGCAGTCGAGCTCTCGCAAGCCTTCGCGCGCGGCGAGCTCTCCCCCGTGCAGGCCGTCGAGGCGGCGCTCGCGCGCATCGAGCGTTGGGAGCCGCGGCTAAACGCGATGTACCGGGTGCACCGCGAAGGCGCGCTCGAGCAGGCGCGCGCTTCTGAAACACGCCGTCGCGCCGGCGAGCCGCTCTCGCCGCTCGACGGCGTGACGCTGACCGTCAAGGAGAACATCTACACGCGCGGCGATCCAGCGCCGATCGGCACGCGCGCCAACGAGGACACGCCGCCGCAGGGCGCGGATGCGCCGCCGGCGGCGCGGCTGCGCGAGACGGGCTGCGTGCTACTCGGCAAGAGCACCATGCCCGACTACGGCATGCTCTCTTCCGGGCTTTCCAGCCTGCACGGCGTGACGCGCAATCCCTGGCGGCTCGAGCGCAACACCTCGGGCTCGAGCTCCGGCGCCGGCGCCGCCGCTGCGGCGGGCTATGCGCCGCTGCACCTCGGCACCGACATCGGCGGCTCGGTACGCCTGCCCGCCACCCACTGCGGCATCTTCGCGCTCAAGCCTTCGCTCGGCCGCGTGCCGATCAACCCGCCTTACATGGGCCGCGTCGCCGGGCCGATGACGCGCAGCGTCGCCGACGCCGCGCTGATGATGGCGGTGCTCTCGAAGCCCGATGCGCGCGATTTCATGGCATTGCCCGTTCAAAACATCGATTGGAAAATTCGGCCTGCAAACCCCAAGGGGCTGAGAATCGGCCTGCTCACCGACATGCAGGTCGGATTGAAGGTCGAGCCGCAGGTGCAGGCGGCGGTCGTGGCGGCGGCGAAAGCACTCGAGAAGGCCGGCGCCGAGGTGCGCGAGCTGAAGAGCTTCCTCACGCCGGAGATGGCCGACGGCATGTGCCGCTTCTTCGAGGCGCGCTCGTACAACGACTTCGTGCAGCTGGCGAAGGAGCGTCAGGCGAAGGTGCTCCCCTTCGTCGCCGAGTGGTGCTCCTGGCGCGCGCGCGACTTCAGCGGCCGCGACGTGATGCAGGCCTATGGGCAGGTGATGGCGATGCGCGAGGCGGCCGTCGCCGCCTGCCAGCCCTTCGACATCGTGCTATCGCCGGTTTCGCCGATCCTCGCCTACGAGGCCGAGCTCCCCGCGCCGAACAACGATCCGCACGACGCCCTCCCCCACATCGCCTTCACCGTGCCCTACAACATGTCGGAGCAGCCGGCGGCGTCGGTGAACTGGGGTTACAGCGCGGAGGGCCTGCCGATCGGCGTGCAGGTCATCGGCCGGCGCTTCGATGATGCAGGGGTGTTGAGAATGAGCCTCCTCCTGGAAGAGGTTCGGCCGCAGCAGCGGCCTTGGCCCGAGCCCGCATAGGGCCGATATACTGTCGCCGTCCAGCCCGGAGATCCTTCCATGAACCGCAAAGTCTTCGCTGCGCTCGCCGCAGGCTTGCTGCTCTTCGCCTCCGCCCATGCCCAGGACAAGGTACTGCGCATCGTGCCGCACTCGAACCTGAGCATCCTCGACCCGATCTGGACCACCGCCTACATGGCGCGCAACCACGGCTACATGGTCTACGACACGCTG
>JAQSVY010000129.1 GCA_029266935.1 Burkholderiales bacterium | reverse complement strand
CGCAACGACCCGAAGGCGACTGCCGCGCTGCTGCAGGGCCCTCTTGGCACGCGCCTGCCCCGCGCCGACCTCGAATACCTTTGGGCACGCGTCGCCCACGAGGGCGCGCGCGAGCACCTGCCTGAAGCGCTTGACTGGTACATGCATGCCGGTGACGCGGAGCTCGACGATCACGCGCTGGCCTGGAAAGTGCGCGCGGCGCTGCGCGCCGGGCAGTGGAGCACGGTGCGCGACACCATCGACCGCATGTCGGCGGCGGCGCGCCAGGAGGCGACCTGGACGTACTGGTATGGCCGCGCGCTCGCGGCGCTGGGCGAGCCTGACGGCAGCCGCGCGTACTTCCTGCGCATCGCCGGCCAGCCGGACTTCTACGGCCTGCTCGCTTCCGAAGAGCTCGGCTACGTCGTCACCCCGCCCGAGGCGATGCACGAGCCGGGCGAGGAGGAAGTCGAGGCGGCGCGGCGCGATCCCGGGCTCGCGCGCGCGCTCGAGCTGATCCGCCTGGGCATCCGCACCGAGGGCGTGCGCGAATGGCTGTTCTCGATCCGCTCGCTCGGCGACGAGCGTCTGCTCGCCGCCGCCGAGCTGGCGCGCCGCGCGGGGGTCTACGACCGCGCCATCAGCACCGCCGACCGCACCAAGCGGTTTCACAACTTTGCGCTGCGCTACCCGGTGCCATTTCGCGACGTGTTCGGCGAATATGCGAGGACGCAGGGGCTGGACGAGGCCTGGGTGATGGGCTTGGTGCGCCAGGAGAGCCGCTTCATCCCCGAGGCACGCTCGAGCGCCGGCGCGGCCGGGCTGATGCAGGTCATGCCGAGCACCGCGCGCTTCGTCGCGGCGAAGATCGGCCTGCGCAACTACCGCCCGGCCAGCGTCACCGACATCGAGACCAACGTGACGCTGGGCACCGGGTACCTGAAGATTGTTCTAGAGCAGCTCGGCCACCCGGTGCTTGCTTCCGCGGCGTACAACGCCGGGCCGGCACGGGCGCGGCGCTGGCGCGAAGCCGAGCGCTCTCTCGAGGGCGCGATCTACGCCGAGACGATTCCCTTCGCCGAGACCCGCGACTACGTGAAGAAGGTGACGGTCAACGCCGTCTTCTACGCGGCGATCCTGGAAAAGAAGCTCACGCCGATCAAGGCGCGCCTGGGGACCATCCCGCCGCGCAGCGCCGCGGAGCCGGTCGAGGACGAGCTGCCCTGAAGCTGGCATGAAGGTCGAGAACGTCCTGATCGTCGGCGGATCGGGTTTCCTCGGGCGCCACCTCGCCGCCGAGCTCGCGCGGCGCGCGCTGAGGGTCACCATTCCGACGCGGCGGCGCGAGCGCGCGAAGCACCTCATCGTCCTGCCCACGGTGGATGTCGTCGAAGCCGACGTCAACGCCCCCGGCGTGCTCGAGCGCTTGGCGAAAGGGCGCGACGCCGTCATCAACCTGGTCGGCATCCTGCACGGGAATTTCGAGCGCGCGCACGTCGAGCTGCCCAGGGCGATCGTCGCCGCCTGCCGCGCCGGCGGCGTCCCGCGCCTGCTGCACGTGAGCGCGCTCGGCGCCGGGCCCGACGCGCCCTCCGAGTACCTGCGCTCGAAGGCGCGCGGCGAGGAGGTGGTGCTCGGCGCCGCGGCGCTGGACGTCACCGTTTTCCGGCCTTCCGTGGTGTTCGGCCCCGAGGACCGCTTCCTCAACACCTTCGCGTCCCTGGCGCGCTACCTGCCGGTGCTCGCGCTCGCCTGCGCGCAGGCGCGCTTCCAGCCGGTGTACGTGGGAGACGTGGCGCGCGCCATGGCGCAAGCGCTAGAGAAGCCCGAGGCGCACGGCAAGCGCTACGAGCTTTGCGGGCCGCGTGAGTACACGCTGAAAGCGCTGGTCGAGTACGCCTGCGCCGCGACCGGCCGGCACCGGCTCGTGCTCGGCCTGCCGCCCTCGCTTTCCTACCTGCAGGCGCGGCTGCTCGAGTGGTCGCCCGGACCGCTCATGACGCGCGACAACTACCGTTCGATGCAGGTGCCGAACGTCTGCGCGCAGGACTGCACGCTGCCCTTCGGACTGGTCCCGACCGCGCTGGAAGCCGTCGCGCCCGCCTACCTTCAGTAAGTCTTCGCCACTGCCAGGGCGCCGGCAAGCCCGTCCCAGCCCGCGGCGTCCAGCGCGTCGAGCTCGGGCTCGCCATTGAGGACCTTATGGAGCGCTTCCTGCGCCTCGCCGGCAGCGGCCGCGGCGAGGTGGGTGGCGCTGATATCGCGCGTGCGGCCCGCGAGGCGCGGCTCTAGCCAGCGCCAGAGCGAGGTGGCCTGCGCGCCGCGTCCGCAAAGCCGTAGCGCGAGCAGCACGCCGCCGAGATAGTCGTCGCCGGGCGCCGTGACGCCGGGGCCCAGGCCGACGAGCGCTTCCGCCTCCGCCGATAACGCGTTGCCGACGAGCCAGCGCTCAAGCGCCTCGAGCGCCGGCTGCGCGTGCACGCTGAGCGGGTTATGGCTGCGGGCGATGAGGCAAGCGAGCCCTGCGGCCGGCGCGCGGGCCGCCGCCGCTTGGGCAATGTTGCCGGCGTTGTCGGGAAACGCGTCCGTCGACGGCGGTGGCCGCCAGAGGGCAGTGTCCTCGAGACCTATCGATAGCTGCTCGCCGGGGGCGACGGCAGGCAAGGCATCGACGAGCGCATTGAGCGGCCCGCCGCCCAGCGCCGCATCGCCGATGCACGCCACCCGGCCGCCGGGGAAGCGCAGGTAGAAGCTCCGCCGCCGCAGCGCGCAGACCTCGCCCGCGCCGAGCGCGAGCGCCTCGCGCGCGAAGCGCCCGGCGAGGCGTGCAGCCAAGGCAGCCATCAATTCAGTTTATCCTGCGTGCCATGCTGCTCGTCATCGGCAACAAGAACTATTCTTCCTGGTCACTGCGGCCCTGGCTGGCGATGAAAGTGCTGGGGCTCGCCTTCGATGAGAAGCGCATTCCCCTCTACGGCCCGGCTGCCAAGGGCGAGATCCTCAAGCACTCGCCCTCTGGAAAGGTACCCTGCCTCGTCGATGGCAGCCTGGTAGTCTGGGACTCGCTCGCCATCCTCGAGTACCTCGCCGAGCGTCGCCCGCAGCTCTGGCCCGCCGACGCCGCCGAGCGCGCGCGGGCGCGCTCGATTTCGGCGGAGATGCATTCCGGATTCGCCAACCTGCGCAATCATATGGGGATGAATGTACGCAAGCGCTATCCCGGCCGCGGGCGCACGCCCGAGGTCCTCGAAGAGATCAAGCGCATCGACGCCATCTGGTCGCAGGCAAAGGGGCCGTTCCTCTTCGGCGCGTTCGGGGCCGCAGACGCGATGTACGCGCCCGTGGTGCTGCGCTTTCGCACCTACGAGGTGCGCGTCTCGAACCGCGAGTACGCCGAGGCGATGCTCGCGCTTCCCGCGATGCGGGAATGGATAGACGCCGCGGAGCGCGAGCCCGAGACGATCCCGCAATTCGATCTTCCCGAGTGAAGGCCTACGTCGTCGGCGGCGCCGTGCGCGATGAGCTGCTCGGGCTGCCGGTCAAGGACCGCGACTACGTGGTGGTGGGTGCGACGCCCGAGGAGATGGCGCGTCTGGGCTACAAGCCCGTGGGCAAGGACTTCCCGGTGTTCCTGCACCCGCGCACGCACGAGGAATACGCGCTCGCCCGCACCGAGAGAAAGAGCGGCCGGGGCTACAAAGGGTTCACCGTGCGCGCCGCCCCCGACGTTTCCCTCGAGGAGGATCTGCGCCGGCGCGATCTCACCATCAACGCGATGGCGAAGGCCGAGGACGGCATGCTCATCGATCCGTTCGGCGGCGAGAAAGACCTGCGCGCCGGGATCCTCAGGCACGTAAGCGAGGCGTTCACCGAGGACCCGGTGCGCATCCTGCGCGTGGCGAGGTTTGCGGCCAGATTCGACTTTCAGGTTCACGAAACCACCATGAACCTGATGCGAAACATGGTGACTTCGGGCGAGGCCGATGCGCTGGTGCCGGAGCGCGTCTGGCAGGAGATTGCGAAGGGGCTCTGCGAGCCCCGACCGCAGCGCATGTTCGAGGTGCTCGAGGCTTGCGGGCTGCGCGCTAGGCTGCTCCCTGAGCTAAGAAACACCACAGTTAACTTCCGGGGCTCGCTGCCCGTGCGCTTCGCCCAGCTCGCCTGGCCGCTCGAGGAAAGCGAAGTCACTGCGCTGTGCGACCGCCTGCGCGCGCCGAATGAAGTGCGCGAGCTGGCGCTCGTCGCCTGCCGCAACCGCGAGACGCTGCTTGCCGCGCCGCGCGCTCCGGCGCAGGCGCTGCTCGAGCTCCTCAAGCGCGCGGATGCCTTTCGTCGGCCCGAGCGGCTCGCCGCGCTACTTGAAGCCGCGCGTCTTGCGGCGCCGGGTCTCGACGTGGCTCGCGTGGAGCGCGCGCTCGCCGCCGCGGCGGGCGTCGACGCAGCCGCGATCGCCGCGACGGCGCCGCAGGGCGAGATTGCGAAGCGCATCGACGATGCGCGGCGCGAGGCGATCGCCAGCGCGGGCTAGACGAGCTTGCCGATCGCCCAGACGAGAAGCGCGAGCACGATCGTGCTCGCCAGCGGCACGTAGAGCAGCCGTCCGCACACCGGGATGCGGAAATCGCCGGGCAGGCGCCCCGGGGCGAAGCGGCCGAGCCACGGCGTGGCAACCGCTAGAATCACCAGAACCACAAGAACCGTGAGAAGCCACTTCAACATGATCGATCTTTATACCTGGAGCACGCCGAACGGCCGCAAGGTGTCCATTATGCTGGAGGAGTGCGCGCTGCCTTACCGCGTGCACCCGATCAACATCGGCACCAACGCCGAGCAGTTCACGCCCGAGTACCTGAAGATCAACCCCAACGGCAAGATTCCCTCGATCGTCGATCCCGACGGGCCCGACGGCAAGCCGATCGCCATGATGGAGTCGGGGGCGATCCTCATCTACCTCGCGGAGAAGACCGGCAGATTGTTTTCCAACAAGGGACGCTATCAGATTCTGCAATGGCTGATGTTCCAGATGGGCGGCGTCGGTCCGATGTTCGGCCAGGCGCACCACTTCATGCGCGCGAAGAAGGACGAGATCCCCTACGGCAGCGAGCGCTACGGCAACGAGGCTCGCCGCCTTCCCCTCGGTGAAGCGCTGGTTCGACGCCCTCGGCACGCGCCCCGCCGTGGCCCGTGGCATGAGCGTGCCGCAGGCAAATTAGCTACCAGTCACCTGCGCGCGTGTTTCGCGAGGAAGGCGTTGATCTCCTCGACGCGCAGCTGCGGTTCGCCGGGGAGCGGCTGCGAGCCGACCACGCGGTTCATCCACTGCATGTTGTGCTGCATGCGCGATACCACCTCGCGCCACTCGGCGGCGGTGTGGCGCCGCGGGTCGGGCAGCACGTGGCACTGGTTGCAGGCGAGCCGGAAGGCCTCGCCCGTGGGCTGGAATACCTCCGGATAGCGCTGCAGGTCGAGCGGCGCCTGCGCATGCTTCTGCAGGTACGCGACCAGCGCCGCCGTTTCCGCTGCCGAGGGCGCCTTCACCCCCGCCATCATGTCTGCCATCAGCTCGCCGAGGTTGCCGCGCCCTTCCATGCGCTGCACCATGCGCTCGACGATGCCCTGCCACTTCGCGGCATGGTGCATCGCCGGATTGGGTAGGTTGTGGCATTGGACGCAGTAGCGCACGGTGAGCTGCGCGCCGCGCGAGCCGGGCTCGGGCAGCGCGCGCGCCTCGAAGGTCGGCGGCAGGATGCGCTCGAGCAACGGCCCGTGCGGGCTATCCGCCCAGCGCCGCTTGGCGGCCGCGATCTCGTCCGCGAAGCTTGAATTGATTGAAAGAAACAGCAGCAGAGGCAGTGCCCGCATGGCTACAGGCTATGCGAACGCTCGCCGTGCGAGAAGCCCGCGAGCGGCGGCATTTCGCCGCGCCCCACCGCCAGCACCTTGAACAACTCGCCCATCTCCGCGGGCGAAAGCAGCTTCTGCGCCTGGGCGGCGATCGGCGCGTAGCGCAGCGCGTTCTCGGCGTTCGCCCGCTCGAGCACCTCCGTAATGCCGCAGTTGACCAGGAACTGCGCCTGCGTCGCATAGCTGAGCACCCTGGCAGCCGCCTCGTGCGCCGCCTCGGCGAGCGCGCTGAAGTCGACGTGCGCGGTGATGTCTTCCTCACCGGGGTGCGCGAACGGGTCAGCATGCGCCCGGTGACGGTAATGGCACATCAGCGTCCCGGTGCTGCGCTGCGGATGGTAGAACTCGCGCCGGGGAAAGCCGTAGTCGATGACGAGGATCAGCCCTTCCTCGAGGCTCTGCGCAAGCGAGCGCATCCACGCCCGCGCCGCAAGTCCGATCTCGCTCAGGTATGGCACTGGCACCTCGATCTTCGATGCTTCCTCGAGCAGCGCGCCCGACGCCGGCCGGTCTTCCCAGGCGAAGGCGCCCGAGTCGAGGCGAACGCCGCGCTCCCGGATCCCCTGCGTCGTCCACGCCACGAGGTGCACCGGAAGCGCGTCGGCGACCTCGTTCGCGAGGATCGCACCGCGAAAGCGCTCCGGCAGGCGATCGAGGAAGGTGACGCGGTCACCGAGACGCTCGCGCTGGCGCTCGCGCAGTGCCGCGCTCGTCTCTAGGATGAAGTATTCGCAGTCGAGCTCTTCGAGCAGCGTTTCGGCGAGCTTGCCGCTGCCAGCCCCCAACTCCAGGATCCTCTCGAACGGCAGCCCCCGCGCCAGCGTCCTGCCGAAAAGCGTCCCGAGCTCAGGGGCGGTGACAAAATCCCCGCCGGGACCGAACTTCTGCGCGGCACCGGAGTAATAGGCATGCAGCGCGAGCTCCATGTAGCGAGCGAAAGAAATCCAGCCGCCGCGCACGGCGATCTCCTGGGTGATCCGCTGGCGTGCCGGCATGCGCCGAATTTACCCTAGAATTCAGAGCACTATGGAGGGCAAAACGGCGCTCATCACCGGCGGCGCGAAGCGGCTCGGGGCCGCGATCGCGCGGCGGCTGCACGCCGCGGGCGCCGCGGTGCTAATCCATTACCGCGATTCCGAAGCCCAGGCGGCGAAGCTCGAGGCGGATCTGAACGGCCTGCGCCCGCGCAGCGCCGCCAAGGTGAAGGCAGAGCTCCTCGCGCCGATCGCGCCGCGAGCGCTCGTATCGGCGGCACTCGACGCCTTCGGCAGGCTCGACCTGCTGGTGAACAATGCCTCAAGCTTCTTTCCGGTGGCGGTGGGGGAGATCGAGCCCTCGCACTGGGAGGAGCTGGTGGGCTCGAACCTGCGGGCGCCGCTCTTCATCTCGCAGCAGGCGGCGCCAGAGCTCGCCAAGCGCGAGGGCGCGATCGTCAACGTGGTCGACATCCACGCCGACCGGCCGCTCAAAGGCTATCCCATCTACAGCATCGCCAAGGCCGGCCTCGCCGCGCTCACGCGCTCGCTCGCGCTTGAGCTCGCGCCGCGCGTGCGCGTGAACGGCGTATCGCCCGGCGCCATCGCCTGGCCAGACGACGGACAGTTCGATCCGGCCGAGCGCGGCCGCATCCTCGCCACCACGCCCCTCGGGCGCGTCGGCAGACCGGAGGACATCGCGCAGGCGGTACACTTCCTCGCCTGCGCGCCCTACGTCACCGGGCAGGTCATCGCCGTCGACGGCGGGCGCTCGATATTCCTCTAGGGATCCACATGGCCTGGGTCTGGCTCACGCTTGCCGGACTGCTCGAGATCGTATGGGCAGTCGGCCTGAAGTACACCGAAGGGTTCACGCGGCTCCTCCCTTCCGCGCTGACGGTGCTCGCCATGGTCGGCAGCGTCTACCTCCTCGCGCTCGCGGTGCGCGCTATCCCGATCGGCACTGCCTACGCCGTGTGGACCGGCATCGGCGCGGTCGGCGTCGCCATCGTCGGGATGGTACTGCTGGGCGAGCCGAAGGATGCCCTTCGCGTCGGCTCGATCCTTCTCATCGTGCTGGGCATTGCCGGCCTGAAACTGGTGACCCCGTCATGAGCGCCCGACCCATCCTTCTCAAGCGCGACCCGCGCAAGGTCGACTACGAGGCCGGCAAGCTCGCCAAGCGCCTGCGCCGGCAGGTCGGCGAGGCGATCGCGGACTTCGGCATGATCGAGGCGGGCGACCGCGTCATGGTCTGCCTCTCCGGGGGCAAGGATAGCCATGCTCTTCTGGACGTCCTTATCTCGTTGAAGGACAAAGCTCCGGTCGACTTCGATCTGATCGCCGTCAACCTCGACCAGAAGCAGCCCGGCTTCCCGGCGCACGTGCTGCCCGAGTACCTGAACGGCCGCGGCGTGCCCTTCCAAATCGTCGAGCAAGACACCTACTCGGTGGTGAAGCGGGTCATCCCCAAGGGCAAGACCATGTGCTCGCTGTGCTCGCGGCTGCGCCGCGGGGTGCTGTACCGCGTCGCTTCCGAGCTCGCCGCGACGAAGATCGCCCTGGGCCACCATCGCGACGACATCCTCGCCACGTTCTTCCTCAATCTCTTCCACGGCGGCAAGCTGAAGGCGATGCCTGCCAAGCTGCGCTCCGACGACGGCCGCCATATCGTCATCCGACCCCTTGCGTACGTGGCCGAGGTGGACCTTGCCGCCTATGCCGAGCAGCGGGCCTTCCCCATCATCCCGTGCACCCTGTGCGGCTCGCAGGACAACCTGCAGCGCCAAGTGGTGGGCCGGATGATCGACGAATGGGAGAAGCGCCATCCCGGCCGCATCGAGTCGATTCTGCGTGCCCTCACCGACGTGCGGCCCTCGCACCTGCTCGACCGCAAGCTCTTCGACTTCGCCGGCCTGAAGTAGCCGGTCGGGAAGTTCCGCGCGCCGAACGGACTCTTTCCTCGCTCCGCGGGCGTCGCACGATTTGCGACAATAGCGGGGCTAGAATCGTGACGACTCATGGGACTATTGCCACGTTGAGATTTTTCAGGAACCTCGCCTATGGCTTCTGCGCAGCGCTCCTCGTCGGCGCCGGAGGGGCAAGTGTGACCGCCCAGGACTGGCGCACCGCGAGCCGCGAGTCGGTCGGCCTCGCACCCGATCCCGTCCTGGTCAGGGAAGCCGTGGTGCAGGTCTACGGCGCACGCACCCTCGGCTTGAAAGGCTTCTTCGGCGTGCATACCTGGGTGGCGGTCAAGCCAACCGATGCTCCCGAGTGGACTGTCTACGAGGTCATCGGCTGGCGCCTGCGGTGGTCGGACTCGGTGGTGGTGGCGCGCAACCGGGCGCCCGACGGCCGGTGGTTCGGCTCCCATCCCGAGCTCTACGCCGAGAAACGCGGCGCGGGCGTCGACGAGCTGATCAAGCGCATCGAGAAAGTCGTGGACGAGTATCCCTTCGCGAAGGCGTACACGCTCTTCCCCGGACCGAACTCGAACACGTTCACCGCCTGGATCACGCGCGCCGTGCCCGAACTCGAGGCGGACCTTCCCGCCACCGCCTGCTCGGCATCGCCGCGAGCGGGGTGGAAGGCCTCGAGCTGAACCTGCTCGGGCTCAACTTCGGCGTCAGCGGCTCGGGCGTGAAGCTCCCCTTCGTTGGCCGCCTTGGGCCGGCGTTCAAGTCAGCGGCCGCCGCCGGGCAGCCCTCGGCGGCGCTCGAGGGGCCGGTCAATCCCTAGCTCGTCTTGACGTAGCTCGCCTCGAGGCAGACGTTGAGGAGCGCCTGGCGCTTCTCCACCCGCACCGCCTTCAGTGCCCGCTCGAGCGCGGGCATCAGTTCCCCGGGCGCCGTGACGCGCTCGCCGTAGCCGCCGGAGGCCTGCACCACATGCTCGAAGCGGCCTCGCCGACGAAATGCCCGGGCGTCGGATTGCCGAACATGTAGGCGCCGTCGCCGAGCGCCGCGATCACCGTCTTGTCGGGCGCGGCGAGCTTGGCGCCCAGCGCCGCGCCCAGCCCCCAGCCCAGCCCGCCCGAGGGCGGCGTGCCGAAATAGCGCAGCGGCTCGGCGATGGTCATCTCCTCGAGGAAGACCGGATACTCGTTGACGAGGATCGCGTCCTCGCCCATGACGCGGTTGAGGCAGGCGCTTGCCCACTTGCCGGTGATGGAGGTCGGCGCGGGGTCGACGCCGCTACGCGCTTTATCACGAGCACTTTTGTTCTTCACGACAACTTCTCTTCTCCTGTCCTCCATCTTCGCCGGCGATCCCGCGTGCTTCTGCGTGCGCTCGCAAAGGGCTGTCAGCGTCGGGGCGAGCGCGCCGGCAAGCGCGATGTCGGTACGGAAGCCGCGCATGGGGTAGCGCGCGAACAGCGGATCGGCACCGATGTGGATGATCTTCGCCTCCGGCCGTGGCGTGCCCTGCACCGGGATCCATGGCACGTCGCACTCGATCGCCAGCACCACGTCGGCTTCCTTCAGCGCGGCATGCGGGTCCCAGCCGGCGGCGAGCGGATGCTCGGTGGAGATCGAGAGGTAGCGCGGCCGGTACTGCACCACCGGGATGGCGAAGGTCTCGGCGAGCAGGCGCAGGGCGCGGACGTTGTCCGCGGTGCGCCCGGCGTTGGAGGTGACGATGAGCGGCTTCTCGGCACGGCCGAGCAGCTTCGCCGCTTCCTCGAGCGTGTCCGGATCCGGCGCCGGCGGGGACGCGGGCGCGATGGTGGAGGTCATGGAAAAACTCTGACCCGAGAAACTTGATGCCAAAACCTCTCTGGGCAGGGTCATGTACACGGGGCCCTGCGGCTCGCTCTTCGCGATGGCGAGCGCCCGGTCGAGGGCGGTCTCGACCTGCTCGGCGTGGCGCAGCTCGTAGTCCCACTTCATGAACTCGCGCAGCATGCCGCCCTGGTCG
>JAQSVY010000128.1 GCA_029266935.1 Burkholderiales bacterium | reverse complement strand
AGCAGCGTGTCGACGTCGGTCCCGTCCTGCGGGTAGAGGCTGATGCCGGCGCTGCAGGTGACGTAGAACTCCTTGCCCTCGACGGTGATCGGCTCGGCAACCTTGGCAGTGATCCTCTGCATGCCGCGGAAGATCACCTCTTCGTTGCTCTGGTCGGCGAGGATGAGCACGAACTCGTCGCCACCGACGCGCCCCACCGTGTCGCCCTCGCGCAGCGTCGCGCGCAAGCGCTCGGCCATCGCCTTCAGCAGCTTGTCGCCCGCCGAGTGCCCGAGGCTGTCATTCACGAACTTGAAGTGGTCGAGATCCATGAACACCACCGCGATGTTGCGCGGGTTGCGTTGCGCGTAGACCGCCTGCTTGAGGCGGTCGTGCAGCAGGCTGCGGTTCGGCAGGCCGGTGAGCGCGTCGTAGTTCGCCTGGTGCTCGAGCTGCACCTGGTAGCGCTTGCGCTCGATCGAGTAGTGCATCGAGCGCAGCAGCAGCTCGCGGTCGAGCCGGTTCTTGACCAGGTAGTCCTGCGCGCCGCTCTTCACCGCCGAGAGCGCCACCGTGGCGTCGTCGGTGCCGGTGAGCACGATGATCGGCACGGTGGGCGAGTGCGCGTAGACCTTGGCGAAGGTCTCCAGGCCGAAGCTGTCCGGCAGCGACAGGTCGAGCAGCACCAGCGCCGTCTCGCTCGCCGAGAGGTGCTCCAGGCCGAGCGAGAGCCGGTCGGCGAACTGCAGCACGAAGGGCGCGCCCTCCTCCTCCTCGATCATCGCCTGGATGAGGCGCGCGTCTCCAGGGTTGTCTTCGATGAGGAGGACCCTATTCATTCATTGCTGCTGGGCGGGAGCGTGACGACGGTGAGCCAGAAGACATCGATCGACTTCACCACGACGATGAACTTCTCCAGGTCGACCGGCTTGGTCACGTAGCAGTTGGCGTGCAGGTTGTAGGTGCGCAGCACGTCCTCCTCGGCCTTGGAGGTGGTGAGCACCACGACGGGAATGCGCTTCAGGTCCTCGTCGGTCTTGATCTCCTGCAGCACCTCGCGCCCGTCCTTCTTCGGCAGGTTCAGGTCGAGCAGCACGATGTCCGGCCGCGGCGCATCCTTGTAGCTGCCCTGGCGGCGCAGGAACTCCATGGCCTCCACCCCGTCCTTCACCCAGTGAAAGTTGTTGTACACCTTGCCCTCCTTCAGCGCCTCGCGCGTCAGGCGCTCGTCACCGGGGTTGTCTTCCACCAGCAGGATCTCGACCGGCCTTCCGCCTCTGCTCATTGCGCGTTCCTCATTTCGGTAGCGTGAAATTGAAGCTCGAGCCCTTGCCCGGCTCGGACTCGACCCAGAGGCGCCCGCCGTGGCGCTCGACCACCTTCTTGCAGATCGCCAGGCCGATTCCCGTGCCGGGATAGTCGCCCTTCGTGTGCAGGCGCTGGAAGAGCATGAAGATGCGCTCGAAGTACTGCGCCTCGATTCCTATGCCGTTATCCTTTATACGAAACTCCCATTCGGAGTCTCCGTCGGCGGCGCCTAAGTGTATGTGTGGCTTGTCCGTACCGCGGAATTTCAGGGCGTTGCCGATCAGGTTCTGGAAGAGCTGCGCGAGCTGCACCTCGTCGGCGTTGACGGTGGGCAGCGGGTCGTGCGTGATCTCGGCGCCCGACTCCTCGATCGCCGCGCGCAGGTTGGTGATGGCGCGCTTGAGCGCGTTCTCGACCGGGGTGGGCCTGAACTCCTTGCCCCTGGTGCCGACGCGCGAGTAGGCGAGCAGGTCCTCGATCAGCTGCTTCATGCGCGCGGCGCCGTCGACCACGTAGCTCATGAACTCCTTCGCGTCGCCGTCGAGGCGCTCGCCGTAGCGCTTCATGACCAGCTGCGTATAGGAGGAGACCATGCGCAGCGGCTCCTGCAGGTCGTGCGAGGCGACGTAGGCGAACTGCTCGAGCTCGCTGTTCGAGCGCTTGAGGTCCTCGTGCGCCGCCTTGAGCGCCTCCTCCGCGCGCTTCCTCTCGGTGATGTCGTCGAAGATGGCGATCTCGTACTGCGGGTGGCCGTGCGGGTCGCGCGCCAGCGCCACCGCGAGCTCGACCCACACCGGCGAGCCGTCCTTGCGCAGGTAGCGCTTCTCGAAGCGCACGGCTTCGATCTCGCCGTCGTGCACGCGCGCGCGCTCGCGGTCGGTGAGGTCCTTGTCCTCCGGGTGCGAGATCTCCTTCACCGAGCGGCCGACGAGCTCGCCTTCGGTGTAGCCGAGGATCTCGCACAGGCTGCGGTTCACCTGCAGAAAGCGGCCGTCGAGGCCGACGTGCGCGATCCCGGAGGCGGCGAGCTGAAAGGTCTGGCGGTAGAGCTCCTCGCTCTCGCGCACGCGCGCCTGCGCCTCGCGCTGCGCGGTGATGTCGTTGTACACCGCGATCTCGTGCGTCGGCCGGCCCTCGGCGTCGCGCTCCACCGTCATCGCGAACGCCACCCACACCGCCGAGCGGTCCTTGCGCAGGTAGCGCTTCTCCACTCGCACCGCGTCGATCTTGCCGGCGTAGAGCGCCGGGCGCTGCGAGTTGATGATGTCGAGGTCGTCGGGGTGGGAGATCTGTCGGCCGGTGAGGCCGAGCAGCTCCTCTTCCGGGTAGCCGAGGATCTCGCACAGGCGGCGGTTGACGCGGATGAACCTGCGGTCCATGCCGATGTGGGCGATGCCCGAGGCGGCGAGCTCGAAGGTGCGCCGGTAGCGCGCCTCGCTCTCGCGCAGCGCGAGCTCCACGCTTTTCTGCGAAGTGACGTCCGAGAGCGTCGAGACTATGCCGTACCAGTCCGACTCCTCGCGCCGACGCAGAAATGCGGTGTTCACCGAAAGCCAGGTCACCGAGCCCTCGGGGCGCTTCACCCCGACCACGTAGTTGGTGAGCGGTTCGCCGCTGCGCGCCGTGACGCGCGTCGGGCGCTCGGTCTGCGGATCGAGCGCGCGGCCGTCCTCGTGGATGCAGGAGAGCAGCGACGTGAACCCGGCGGCGCCGACGATCTCGGCGCGCGCGAGGCCCAGGATGCGCCCGGCCGCGCGGTTGACGAAAGTGACGTTGAGCGAGCGGTCGTAGACCAGGATGCCGTCGTTCGCCGAATCGACGATGGAGCGCCAGCGCTCCTCGCTCTCACGCATCGCAGCTTCGGCCTTCTTGCGGCCGGTGATGTCGACGATGGCACCGACCAGGCCCGCCACGTCACCCGCGGCGTCGTTGTAGGTGGCCTTGTAGTAGATGGTGTCGCGCGCCACGCCGCCGCGCGTGATGAGCGGGATCTCGTAGCTCTGCCCGCCCGGGTTCTCCCACAGCAGCTTGTCCATGGCGGCGTGCCTCTCGGCGATCGCCGGCATCTGGGGGTAGAGGTCGGCGACGCGCTTGCCGACGAATTCGCGTTGGGGGACGCCGAAGAAATCCTCCCAGGCCTTGTTGACGCCGAGATAGCGGCCATCACGGGACTTGAAGAACACCGGCACCGGCAGCGCCTCGAGCAGCTCGAAAGCGGCGGCGACCGGGTCCCTCGCCTCCTCCCCCGGGGCCTTTTTTACCTGTCTGGCCTTGGACATGGCGCGGCTTCGATTCTAATCCGAAGCTCGCGCTTCACCACCTTGCCGACGGAATTCTTCGGCAGCGCATCGACGAAGACCACGCGCCGCGGCTTCTTGTAGCCGGCGAGACGGGCGCGGCAGTGTTCTACCACGTCTTCCGCGAGCAATTTTTGCCCCGCCCGCGGCTGGATGACGGCCACCACCGCCTCGCCGTAGGTGGCGTCGGGTACGCCCACCACCGCCGCGTCCTCGATGCCCGGATGCTGCATCAGCACCTGCTCGAGCTCCTTCGAGTACACCTTGTAGCCACCGCTCACCACCATGTCCTTCTTGCGGTCGACGACGTAGAGGTAGCCGTCACCGTCGCGCCTCGCGAGGTCGCCGGTGCGGAACCAGCCGCCGCGGGGCACTTCCGGCTCGCCGAGGTAGCCCTTCATCACCGCGAACTCCCCGCGCACCAGCAGCTCGTCCTCGTCGAGGGCGACCTCGATCCCCGGGAACGGCCGCCCCGCCGTTCCCGGCCGCTCGAGCATCTCGGCCTGGCTGGCGGTGCTGACCGCCGCTTCCGACATCCCGTACACCGCATGGAACTCGACGTCCGGAAGCACTTCGTTCATCGCGTGAAGCAGGCTCATCGGAAACGCCTCGGCCGATACGATGACCGTGCGCAGCGCGGCGCAGCGCTTCGGCTCGCGCCGGAGCTCGGGCAGCATCATGCGCAGCACCGTCGGCGGCAGCCCGGCGACGCTCACACGCTCGCGCGCGATCGCCTCGAGCGCGGCAGCGGCGTCGAATTTCGCCATCGCCACCAGCGTGCCGCCCAGGCCGAGCGCATTCGCCAGGCGCGCGATGCCGGCGCGGTGCGCGAGCGGCGTCGTGGCGAGGAAGACGTCGCCGCTGCCGATGCCCCAGGCGATCGCGTGCTGGTAGACGTTCTGCACGATGACATTAGCGTGCGTGTTGATCGCCCCCTTGGGCTTCCCCGTGGTGCCGGATGTGTAGAGGATCACGCACTCTTCGTTGCTTTGCGGTTCGGCCGCTTCTGCTTTTCCAGACTGGAATTGTTTGACTGCATCCAGCAGCAGTGCCGGCTTCGCATCCGCGAGGATGTGCTCGATCTCGGGCGACGCGAGGCGGGTGTTGATCGGCACCACGGAAGCGCCGGCAGCGAGGGTGGCGTAGAAGAGCTGCACGAACTCGATGCCGTTCGGCAGGTGGATGGCCACTCGGTCGCCGGGCCGGACGCTTCTCTTCAGTCCATTGGCTATTGCCCTGACCGAGCGGGCAAGCTCCCGATAAGAGATCTTTCTGTCCCCGGCGACGACGGCGATGCGCTCGGGCGTGCGCTCGGCGTGCGAGAAGAGGAGCTGCTCCAGCCTCAAGGGATGTACAAGCCCTTGGCCGCCGCCTTGAAGGCGACGAGGGCCGCGACCGTCTCGAGCGTCGGCACCGGCACGCCTTTCTGCCGCGCCAGCGCGAGCGGCGCCATGAACTGCGCGTCGATCTCCATCGGCCGGCCGCGCTCGTAGTCCTGCAGCATCGAGGGCTTGTGCTGGATCATGCCCGAGGATTGCCCGCCGCCGGGGCGCTGCGGCGCGCGCTCGATCGCCACGCCGAGCGCGGCGGCGATGGCGCGCCCCTCGGAGCCCAGGCGCGCCGCGAGCTCCGCGAGCCGCGGGTTCGAGCGCCACCTCGGCGATGTTGGCGCCGGTGATCGTGCACAGCGTCGAGGTGCCGAGGTTCACGGTGAGCTTGCTCCAGATCGCCTGGCGGATGTCCTCCACGGCAGGAGAGGACATGCCTGCCTGCTCCAGCAAGGACCTCAGTTTCAGTACACGGGGAGAACTCTCATTACTTGCCTCCCCGACGACAATCATATTGCTGTTGGGCACGTGGTTGAGGACGACGCCGGGCTCGACGACATCGTTCGCCGAGTAGGCGACGCCGCCGAGGATGCGCTCGGCGGAAATGGCGCGCGCCAGCCTGCCGCCCGGGTCGAGCCGCTCGATCTCCCGGGCGTACCACCACGGGATGCCGTTCTGCACGAACGCCACCGCGGTGCGCGGGCCGAGCAGCGGCGCGCAGGCCTCGGCGAAGGCGCCGAGCACGTTCGCCTTCAGGGTGACGAGGACGAAGTCCTGCGGCCCGAGGTCGGCCGCCCGCTCGCTCGCCTTGAGCTTCGCTGAAATGGTTTCGTCACCCCGGATAAGCTTGAGGCCGTTCTTCCTGATGGCTGCGAGATGCGCGCCCCTCGCCACCACGGAAACCTCGCTACCCGCGGCGGCCAGGCGCGCGGCGATATGGCCGCCGACTGCGCCGGCGCCGTACACGCAGATATTCATCCACAAATGATAAAGGCCGCACGCCCTCACGGGCGCGCGGCCTCTTGAACTGCGGGGAAAGCTTACTTGCTCGCCTTGTCCTTCTCTTCGGTGGTCGTAGCCGAGGAGCTGGAGCTCGAGGGCTGGCTGCTGGTGCTCGGCGAGCTGCCGGTCGTCGCGCCCGCGCCCGCGGAGCCGCTCGTCGTGCCCGACGCCGAGCTGCTGCTCGGGCTGGTCGACGCGCCGCCGCCGGCGCTCTTCTTCTTCTCGTCGGTGCTCATCGAGCCGGATGCCGCGCCCGAGGAAGAGGCCGCGCCCGAGGGCGAGGACGGGGCGGTCGAGGGCGAAGTGGTGGTGGAGCCGGACGAGGACGCCGCGCCCGAGGGCGGGGTGGCAGTGTCGCGCGCCGTGCGGCCCGTGTTGTTGTCGCCGCAGGCCGCGAGGCCCAAGGCTACGGAAACAGCAGCTGCAAGAATTGGAAGTTTCATGTGTTCGCCTCCGTGGTTGGGGTAAGGGTGGGGCAGCAAGCTTTGGGCCCGCGGCTGCGTAGTTTCCGCGCCGCAGCGCTCCTCCCTCTACCCGCAAGGCATAGGCCGGCCGGACCTGTCGCCGGGTCGCCACAACGGTATCCGTGTAACGTTGCGCGAAACTGTCGCCTGGCTGACGCCGGGGCGTTTTTTTCAACTGCGCGTATAAGATCGGCGCATGAAGGACCTGCTCCCCACCACCGTCGTCGGCAGCTACCCCCAGCCGCACTGGCTCATAAACCGCGAGGCCCTGGGCGGCAAGGTGCCGCGCGTGCGGGCGCCGGAGATCTGGCGCGTCGCGCCGGCTTACCTCGAGCAGGCGCAGGACGACGCGACGCTGCTCGCGATCCGCGACATGGAGCGCGCCGGCATCGACATCATCACCGATGGCGAGATGCGGCGCGAAAGCTACTCGAACCGCTTCGCCACCGCGCTCGAGGGCATCGACATCGAACATCCGGGCACTACCATCAACCGCAGCGGCCGGCCGATCCCAGTGCCGCGCATCGCCGGGCCGATCCGGCGCAAGCGCGCAGTAGAAGTCAGCGATGTCGAATTCCTGAGGAGAAACACCACCAGGCGCATCAAGATCACGCTGCCCGGCCCGTTTACGATGACGCAGCAGGCGCAGGACGACCACTACGGCGATGAGGAGGCGGTGGCGATGGCCTTCGCGGCTGCGGTGAACGAGGAAATCCGCGACCTCAAGGCCGCGGGCGCCGACGTGATCCAGCTCGACGAGCCCTGGCTGCAGGCGCGCCACGAGCGCGCCGCGCGCTACGGCGTGAAGGCG
>JAQSVY010000127.1 GCA_029266935.1 Burkholderiales bacterium | reverse complement strand
GGTGCGCGAATTGCGCGGCATGATCGAAGCGCGCCGCCGCGCGCTGCAGGCGGAGCTGCACGACGGCATCGACCGGGCGCGGGAGGACAACTTCGAGGACCTCGCCGGGCCGGCCCCGGACGCCGGCGACGAGTCGGTCGCCACGCTGATCGGCGACATCGACCATGCCGACGTCTCGCGCGACCTCGCCGAGCTGCGCGCCCTGGATGCGGCGCGCAGCCGCATCGAGGAAGGCAGCTACGGCGTGTGCGTCGATTGCGGCGGCGAGATCGAGTACGAGCGGCTGAAAGCCGCGCCGGCCGCCTTCCGTTGCATCAACTGCCAGCGACTGCACGAGAAGACCTACGCGAGCCCTACAGGCTCAAGCCTTTAGTGGTGGCGCGCGAGGCGCTCCAGCGCGTGCGGGCGAAGCGCCAGCAGTCGCCGCCAGCGCGCTTCGCCCGATACATCGCGGCGTCGGCGCGCCGCCGCAGCGTGCTCTCGCGGCGGCCGTTGCCGGGATACAGGCACGCACCGATGCTGACGGTGACAGGAATTCTGCTCCCGGCGTAGCGCACCGGTCGCGCGTTCGCGGCGCGCACCTTCTCGAGCACCGCCTCGGCGTCGCCGCGGCCCGCGGCGCCGGCGAGGATGAGCGCGAACTCGTCGCCGCCGATGCGCGCCAGGGTGTCGGCCTCGCGCAGCAGCCGCCGCGTGCGCCTTGCCACGGCGCGCAGCACCGTGTCGCCGCCGGCGTGGCCGAAGCGCGTGTTGGCGCGCTTGAAGCCGTCGAGGTCGAAGATCACGAGGGCGAAGCGCTCGCGCTGGCGCGCCGCGTGGCTGACCGCCTGCGCGAGCCGGTCGGCGAACAGCGCGCGATTCGGCAGGCCGGTGAGCGGGTCGTGCGTTGCGGCGTGGCGCAGGCTCTCGATCCTGCGCACGCGCTCGCTGACGTCGCGGCCGGCGGACACGAACGCCAGGCGTCCGCCGGGGCCGCGCACGCGGCGGATGATCTCCTCCTCGTGGAACAGCGCGCCGCTTTTCCTGCGGTTGAGGAACACCGCGCGCACCGCCCTGCCCGCGCGCAGCGCGCGCCACAGCCGCCCGTAGAACCGCCGGTCGTGGCGGCCGGACTTGAGCAGCGCCGGCGTGCGGCCGATCACTTCTCGGCGCGTGAACCCGGTGAGCTCCTCGAAGGCCCGGTTGACGTAGGCGATGCTGCCGTCGGCATTCGCGACGACGATGGCGTCGGGCAGGCTTTCGAGCACCCAGGCGGGCGGCGCGGACTGGCGCTTGCGCGTCATGCAAGAAAATTCTGGCCGCGCGGCGCCCGGCGACCTTGACGTGCGTCAAGCCCCGCCTAGTGCCGCAGCACGCATTTCTCGTACAGCCGCGGGAAGGCGCCGCCCGGATCGTACTTGCGCTTGAGCGCCGCGTACGCCTCGCCGCCGTAGTGGCCGTAGAACTCTGCCTCGGGGTAGAAGCTTTCCGAGTATAGCGACTTGATGCCGCCCAGCTCCGCCACCTTCTCCTCGATCCTGCGGTTGAAGTAGCCATGCGGGTTCGCCTCGCGCGTGCGCTTCACGTCCCAGAAGCCGAAGTTCACGTACCAGTCGTTTTCGCGCGGGTACAAAGTGAAGCTCTTCCTCTGCGAGCCAAGACCTATGGGGCAGACCCACTGCGGCCACAGCGCGATCTCGCGCGCATAGAACGCGAAGAACTCCGCGGCGCGCGCGAGCGGGATATCGACGTCCTGGATCACCGATTCCGAATGCAGCCCGAGCACGCGCTCGACTTTCTTCGTCACGCCGGCGCGGCTGTTCCAGCGCATGATCTTCGTGTAGGTGCGCGAGCCGAGCCTTTTCTTGCCGTAGACGAACTTCCTCAGGAAGGGGTTCTGGGCGAAGACGTTCTTCGAGCACCAGAACCAGTCGGTGTCCCAGCGCCAGAGGTAGTCGTGGATGCTGAGGTAGTCCTCGTGCTTCTCGGCGATCGAGCGGTAGTAGATCCTCTCGAACGTGTAGTCGCTCGTGTAGGGAGCGCTGTCGGCGAAACGCCCGAGCGTGAGGTAGAAGCGCCTTTCGTCGAAGATCGTGCCGTCGATGAAATCGAAGTCCGCCGCCCTCAAGCGGACATCGAGCGCGCGGAAATATTCGTCTGCCGAACCGTATCCCCTGTGCTCGAGCCGAACGTACGGCTTCACCGGGATCGTCTTCGCCTTGACGCGCAGCGCGTAGCCGAGCGTGCCGTAGGAGTTCGGCAAGCCGAAGAAGAGCTCCGCGTGCTCGTTGTCCGCGGTGGCGGTGACGATGCGCCCGTCGCCGAGCAGCACCTCCAGCTCGAGCATGGTGTCGTGCACGAGGCCGTGGCGGTGCGAGGAGGACTCGATGCCCACCCCCGCCACCGCGCCGCCCAGCGTGATGGTCTTCAGCTGCGGCACCACCGCGGGCATGACCCCTTGCGCAAGGCATTCCCGCACCAGGTTCTCGTAGGAGATCATGCCCTCGGCGTCCACGCTGTGATCTTCAATGGACAAGACTTCATTGAAATGCCGCACGTCGAGGCGCCGCCGCGCAGCGCCCGCGCGGTCGCGGAACAGGTTCGAGGTGTCCTTCGCCAGCCCGACCGGGCCGGCGCCTTCCCTAAGCCGCGCGGCCAGGGCTTCTTTTTTCGCGGTATGCGACAGGCGGCTCGTAGAGGAATCCCCGGCTCATCGGATAGTTCGCCCGCGTGATGTTGCCCTTGGAGAAGACGATCTGGAAGAGGTGCGTGTAGCCCACCGGCGAGCGGAACATCTCGGCGCAGCCGTAGAGGTAGACGCGCCAGATGCGCCGGAAGCGCTCGGTGAACTTCTGCGGGTCCAGCGTCCGGATCTTGTCCCAGTTGCGGTCGAAGCGCTCGCCCCAGGCGTCCAGCGTCAGCGCGTAGTGCCGGCGCAGGTTCTCGATGTCGAGCACCTCGAGGCCGGCGCGCTCCATGGCGGCGATGGTGTGCGCGAGGCTGGGGATCCAGCCGCCGGGGAAGACGTGCCGGCGGATGAAGAACTCCGTTTCGAAGTGCCCGACGTGGCCGATGAAGTGCAGCATGCCGAGGCCGCCGGGCTTCAGGAACTTCGCGTGCGCCTGCACCACCTCCTCGAGCTGGTCGCGCCCGGCGTGCTCGAGCGTGCCGATCGACACCACCTTGTCGTACTCGCGCGCGGCGTCGCGAAAATCGGTGTCGATCACCCTGAGCGCGGCGCCGAGGCGGCGCCGCTCGATCTCCCGGCGCACCATCTCGACCTGCGAGGTGGTGTTGTTGATGCCCGTGACGTCGACACCGAAATGCTCGAGCGCGTGGAACATGAAGCCGCCGAAGCCCGAGCCGATGTCGACCACCCTCTCACCGGGCTGCAGGCGGATCTTGCGCGCAACGTGCTCGATCTTGTTCCGCTGCGCCTCCTCGAGCGTGCGCGTACCCTCCTTCCAGTAGGCGCAGGTGTACATCATGAGCGGGTCGTCGAGCCAGTAGCGGTAGAACTCGGTGCCCAGCGCGTAGTGGAACTCGGCGTTGGTCCGGGCCTGCGCCCAACTCGCGTTCGACTGGCGGAACTCGTGCCAGCGGTTGCACACCGCCACCAGGAACTTCGGCCGGGCCATGCCGCCTTCCATGCCCACTGCCATGGCCTTGGCGAGGCTGCCCTCGATGTCGAGGTCGCCGTCGAAGTACGACTCGAGCAGGCCGATGTGGCCGAATGATGCAATGCGCCGGTAGGCGCGTGCCCTGTTGAACACCACCGTGAAGGCGGGCTCGCCTTCACGGCTGCGATACTCGCCGCCGCCGGCGAAGCGCACGGCGAACGCGACCGCGGTCCGGCTACCCGCCTTGGCGACCAGGTCCTGAATGAGCGATTTCACGGCGTGCGGATTGTATAGCGTCCGGATTTCCCGCCGGGGTAGAGGCGGCCATGCAACTTCTGCTAGCCTGCCCGGGTCTCGCGGAAAGTCAGAGGAATGTCAGGAGAAAGAACCATGGCCACACGCAAGCCCTCAACGAAGAGTTCATCCCCCCGAAAAGCGAAAAGCGGCCCTCCTTTTACCGATTCCCATGCGGAGCCCTCCCCCGAAGAGCTCTGGAAGCAGATCGCCGAGGCCGCCTACTACAAGGCCAAGGCGCGCCACTTCGCCCCCGGCGGGGAAGTGCAGGACTGGATCGAAGCCGAGGCGGAAGTGATGCACCGCCTCGGCCGCTCGCCCTAGCGCGAGGAGCCCGAGGATCCGGTACTCGACCCGGCGCCCGAGCCCGTCTGTCCGGCGGTGGCGCCGGCCGCGGGCTGTTCGCCCGTCGCCGCCACCTCGCGCGTGCCGAACACCTCGATGTCGACACGGCGGTCCGGCTGCAGGCAGTTGACGAGCTTCTTGTTGCTCGCGCGCTCCGGCCCCATCTTCGCGCAGTCGTCGCCGGTTACCGGCTGCTGCTCCCCCCGACCCTCGATGCGCACCTTGTCCTCGCCGAAGCCCTTCTGCGCGAGGTAGGTCTTCACCGCCTGCGCGCGAGCCTCGGAGAGCTTGCGGTTGTACTCTTCCGACGCGATGCGGTCGGCGTGGCCGATGGCGAGGATCTCGTCCACCTTCGCGTCCTTCAGGCCCCCGGCGATCTCGTCGAGCTTCTGCTTGCCGCTCTCGCGCAGCTCGGCCTTGTTGAACTCGAACAGGACGTCGGTGGAAAGCGTCACTTTCTGCAGCACCGGGCGCGGCGGCTCGGGCGCCGCCTGCACGAGCGGCGCGGGCTCGGGCCGAACCTGCGGCGCCGGGGCAGGCTCGGGCTGCGGTGCCGCGGCGACGACCGGCGGCGGCGCGGAAGCGCGTGCGACGGCGTCGCAAGGCTCGGACGCGATCGCCGGGGTCCAGTAGCCGGCGCGCCAGCATTGCCCGTACGGGTTACGCACGTTTACCCCTTCGGGACTATTGACGTAGCCCGGCTCCATGACGCCGGCGCCAGCGCCGGCCGAAGCCGGGGTCGCACCGCGACCGGGGGCGGGCGCGAGGCGGTCACGGCCGCCTGACTGCGCAAGCTGGGTGCGCTCGGGCGTCGCGCCAGCCGCCGCCGTGGCGGAGCTGGTCGTGGCGGCAGGCGGGCACGGTGCCATGCCTTATGCTGTCGTCACGGCATTTCTCTCCTGTCGTTGGCCCCACGGGAGCGGAGCGACTGGGGAAGGAGCAGCAAGTATTGTTCCCCGGCGGCGACAGCCCATACGGGCTAATGCGGCGGCAGTGACGGAAAAAACACTGGATTGACGAAGCTCAAAGGCGGCCGGGGATCGGCGATTACAGTCGGGCTGTGAGGACAGTTCTGCTGGTTCTGTCGATGGCCGCAGCCGCGCTCGCGATGAGCGCAGACGAGCCGCCGCCGGCCCCCGAGATCACGCCACCGCGCCTGAGCTTCATCGACGGCAATGCCTCGTTCTGGCGCCCCGGCGCGCAAGACTGGGCGCCGGCCCGGGTCAATACGCCGCTCGCCGCCGGGGATGCCCTCTACAGCGGCGAACGCTCGAACCTGGAGATCCAGATCGGACCGCGCGCCTTCGTGCGCGCCACCGAGAAGACGCAAGTCGGCATCGTCAACATCGAGCCGGATTTCCTGCAGGTGAAGGTCACGAGCGGCCACGCGTCGCTCGACGTGAGAAGCCTCGCGGCCGGCCACACCGTCGAGCTCGATACGCCGAACGCCGTGTTCACCATCGAGCATCCCGGCTATTACCGCGTTGCGGTCGCCGGCGAAGTCGTGCGCTTCATCACCCGTCGCGGCGGCCGCGCGACAATCACGCTCGCCGGCGCCCCGCCGCAGGCGCTCTCGCCGAGCGAAGAGACCGTCGTGCGCGGCATCGACTCGCCGAGCGTCGAGACCTACATGGCGCCCGACCTGGATGCGTGGGACCGGTGGAACTACGCGCGCACCGATTACGAGATCGAAGCGCTCAGCGCGCGCTATGTCTCCCCCGGCGTCTACGGCGTCGGCGTACTCGACCAATGGGGCGCGTGGCGCGTGATGCCGGATTACGGACCCGTCTGGGTTCCGGAAAGAGTCGCGGCGGGGTGGGCGCCTTATACGACCGGATCATGGATCTGGGATCCGTACTACGGCTGGACCTGGGTCGACGACGCGCCTTGGGGATGGGCGCCGTTTCATCACGGGCGCTGGGTGCTGGTCGGCGGCTTCTGGGCGTGGGCGCCCGGCCCCGTTATCCTGAGACCGGTCTATGCGCCGGCGCTGGTTGCGTTCTTTGGCGTCACGCCGGGCGTTTCGATCCGCGTGGGCATTCCCGGCCCGGCGCTCGGCTGGGTGGCGCTCGGTTGGGGCGAGCCGCTGCGCCCATGGTGGGGGCCGCCGGGATTCATCGGCAAGCCGGGGTGGCGCGGCTGGGGCGGCCCGCGCGTGGTCAACAACGTCGTGATCGAGCGCACGACAGTCGTGAACGTGGACACGATCGTCTATCAGCACACGAAGCAGCCGCGCGCAGTCGTCGTCGTCCCCGACA
>JAQSVY010000126.1 GCA_029266935.1 Burkholderiales bacterium | reverse complement strand
CGTGCGGCTTCCTCGGCGGTGGGCACGGGCGAGTCGATGTTGAGCGCCATGTGCAGCCGCCTGAGGTCGATGGGCGCGGCGAGGTGCTCGGCCTCCTCGTCGCTCGGTGCGCAGATTGCGAAGGCGCACACCATGGCGCGCGGCTTGCTCTCCCGGCCGGGCTTGAATACCTCGCGGTAGGCCCGCGCCACGGCGTCGCCGCCGCTCGGGTTGATGAAGTGCGCGAAGGAGAAGGACAGGCCGAGCTCGGCGGCGAGGGCGCCGCTGTAGTCGGAGGAGCCGAGCAGCCAGACCTCGGGCGCGGTATCGACCTCCGGCTGCACGCGCACGCGCTCGAAAGGATGTCCGGCGGGCAGCTTGCCGTCGAGGTGCGCGACGAGCTGCCACACCTGCTCCGGGAAGCGCGCCGCGTCGGGGAAGCCGCCGCCCGAGACCGCCTGCGCAGTGCGGGCGTCGCCGCCGGGGGCGCGGCCGATGCCGAGGTCGATGCGACCGGGATACAGGGCCTCGAGCATGCGGAATGTCTCAGCGACCCGGAAGGCGCTGTAGTAAGGCAGGAGCACCCCGCCCGTGCCCACGCGCATGCGCTTGGTTTCGGCGCCCAGCCGGGCGAGGAGGACCTCCGGGCAGGGGTCGGCGAGCGCCGCGATGGCGTGGTGCTCGGCGAGCCAGTAGCGGTGATAGCCGATCTCGTCCGCCCGCCGCGCGAGGGCGAGGGTCGCCGCGACGGCGGCGCGGGCGCCCTGTCCACTCAGGACCGGCGATTGATCAAGGATGGAAAGGCGCATTTCCTGTCTCCTGGCAGCGACAGGGAAACGCCTGTCGGCTCAAGCCTGTGTTCCTGTTCGTGACTTCTTTCGTCGCTACAGCCCGACAATCTGGATCCGTAAAGTGCTGTTCGGACTAGGGAACCCAATCGGGCATGCAGTTTGCAGTAGGGGCGGTATGCAAAACAATGTAATAAAGGTCAAACCGGAAAGTTACTCGCTCCTCCAGGAGGGATTCAGCTTTGTCGTGATCGCGCTGGCCGTGACCGGCATCGGCGGCACGATCTACAAGGTGATATCCCCGGAGGGCTGGGTTGCGCAAGCCTTCGGACGCAGCGCCTCGGCCGGCGCCGCAGCGCTCGGCTCGCTCCTGATGATTGCTGCGCTCGCCTGGTTCTCGCGCGGCTGGAACTCGCCTCGCTACCACAACCGCTTCTCGGACCTCCTGGTGTACGGATTCGCCGCGGCAGGCCTCGCCTACCTCGCCATGTTCCTGAGCAAGGGCACTTTCTAGCGCGCAAGAATTTTCAAGCGGCGGCCGCAAGGCCGATGTCTCCCCTGGGCCCGTCCTTTGTCCCCCTGAAGGCGGGCCTTTTTTTGCCCTCAGACTGCGATCGGCGCCTTGATCGCCGGATGGGGATCGTAGCTTTCGAGCACGAAGTCCTCATACCTGAAGGCAAAGAGGTCCTTCACTGCCTGGTTCAACTTCAGCTGCGGAAAGGCCCTGGGCTGCCTCTGCAGCTGCTGGCGGGCCTGCTCGAGGTGGTTCAGGTACAGGTGCGCATCGCCGAGTGTCAGGATGAACTCCCCGGGCTCGAAGTCCGTGACCTGCGCCACCATGAGCGTGAGTAGCGCGTAGGAGGCGATGTTGAACGGCACGCCGAGGAAGAGATCGGCGCTGCGCTGGTACATCTGGCAGGAGAGCCTGCCGTTGGCAACGTAGAACTGGAACAGCGCGTGACACGGTGGCAGCGCCATGCGATCGACGTCGGCAGGGTTCCAGGCCGAGACGATGTGGCGGCGTGAGTCAGGTTTTTTTCTCAAGCTTTCTACAATCTGGTTTATCTGGTCGATTTCCCTGCCGTCCGGCGTGCGCCAGTGCCTCCACTGGTAGCCGTACACCGGCCCGAGCTCGCCGCGCTCGTCGGCCCACTCGTCCCAGATGCTCACGCCGCGCTCCTGCAGCCAGCGCACATTGGTGTCGCCGCGCAGGAACCACAGCAGCTCGTAGGCGATCGACTTGAAGTGCAGCTTCTTGGTGGTGAGGAGCGGGAAGGGCGCGAGCGCGAAGCGCAGCTGCCGGCCGAACACCGAGAGCGTCCCGGTGCCGGTGCGGTCGGACTTGCGTGCCCCGTTCTGCAACACGTCCGCCAGCAGATCGAGGTAGTACTTTTCCATCTATAAAGTGATGTCGCCGCAGAGCTCGCTCGCGCTCTGGAAGCGGTCCTCGGGGTTTTTGGCGAGCAGGCGATCGAGGGTCGGCTGGTGGTGCGAGAGGCTCGAGGGCAGCTTCGGTATCGGCGACGACACGTGCATGATGATGAGCTCGCTCGGGCTGGCGTCCGCGTAGATGCGATGGCCGGTGAGCATCTCCCAGAGGATCACGCCCAGGCTGTAGAGATCGGAGCGCGCGTCGACCGGCAGCCCCTGGCACTGCTCGGGACTCATGTAGCGGGGCGTGGCGACGAGGCGCCCGGCCACGGTCAGCGTGGAGTTGACGCCCATGTCCTTCGCGAGGCCGAAGTCGACGATCACCGGGCGGCCGTCGGGCCGGAACAGGATGTTGGCCGGCTTCAGGTCGCGGTGCACGATGCCGCGCGAGTGGATGGCGTCGAGCGCACGGGCGATCTGGCGCGTCAGGCGCAGCGCTGCGCGCGGCGTGAGCCCCAGGTGGATGCGGCCGGCGAGCGTGCCCGAGGGCAGGAACTCCATGGCGATGTAGGGGTTGTCGCCCGAGAAGCCCTGGTCGTAGATGCGCGCCACGTACTCGTTCTCGAGGCTCGTCACCAGCTTGTACTCGCGCACGAAGCGCTCGAGGAAAACCGGGTCGCTGCGCAGCCGCCGCTCCAGCACCTTGAGCGCGACGCGCAGGCCGTCGTGGTCGCGCTCGGCGAGGTACACCGTCGCCTGGCCGCCCTCGCCGATCTTGTGCACGATGCTGTAGCCGGGGACCGGCTGATCCTCCGTCCCCACCATCCTGCTCATCACAGCACGCTCCGCAGGAAGGTCGCGATATCTCCGATCTCCTCCATGCATACGGAGTGTGGCATCGGGTACTCGTGCCAGTCGACCCGATAGTTCATCTTCAGCAGCAGGTCGCGCGAGGCCGCCGCGCGCGGCAGGGGGATGAGGTCGTCGAAGCGCCCATGGGCCATGAAGACGGCAAGGTGTTGATTCTCAATGGCGCATTCTGCCTTCAGGGTGCTTTGCAGCGGTAAATAGGCTGAAAGCGCGACCACCCCCGCAAGGCGTCTGGGATAGCGCAGCGCCGTGTGCAGCACGATGGCGCCGCCCTGGGAGAATCCGGCGAGCACCACCCGCTCCGGGGGCACGCCGGCCGTCTCGATCAGGCCCTCGACGGTGCGCTGCGACTCGCGGATCCCGGCCTCGTCCTCCGGCCCGGGTCCGAACTGCAGGATGTCGTACCAAGCGCGCATGCGCATGCCCTGGTTGATGGTCACGGCGCGGATCGGCGCGTCGGGGAATACGAAGCGCACCGACGGCGGCAGACCCAGCTCCGAGACGACGGGCTCGAAGTCGCTGTGGTCGGCGCCGAGGCCGTGCAGCCAGATGATTGTTGCATCTGTCATGGAGGGCAGTTTGACATACTGACCGGCGGTCATTAGAGTCCAAAGTCGAAATGACCGTCAGTCAATTGAAGAGGCGTGCGGTTGCGCCCGAAGACAAGACCGCCCGCCGCGACGCCATCGTCCGCGCCGCCGAGGAGCTGTCCGCGCGCGGCCCCGGCTTCTCCATGGAGCAGCTCGGCCGCCGTGCCGGCGTCGCCAAGGGCACGCTCTACCTGTACTTCGGCACGCGCGAGGAAGTGCTGCTCGCGGTGCACGAGAAGCAGACGCACGAGCTCTTCGACGTCGTCGAGCGCGCGCTCGCCGCAGCCGCTCCCACCGGCGAGACCGTGGTGCGCGCCGGGCTGCGCTATCTCAGGGCTCACCCGGAGTTCTACCCGCTCGCCGGCAACTGCCGCGGCATGCTCGACACGAACGTGAGTACGGAAGCGGCCTTCGCCTTCAAAGACGGTATAGCAAGAAGACTGGCCCTCCTGGGCATCCGCATCGAGGAGCTCTATCCCCGGCTGCGCGAGGGCGAAGGCGCGGCACTGCTCATGAACTGCTACGCGCTGATCGTCGGGCTGTGGCAGCAAGTGGACGTGCCGGTGTCGCTGCGCTCGGTAATGCACCGGCCCGAGATGCAGATCTTCAAGATCGATCTCGAGCGGCAGCTCACCGCGGCGCTTCTCGACCTGTGGGACGCCGCCGCGAGGAGAGGCGCGTGAAAACGAAGATCGTCCTGCCTTTCGTGTTGATGCTGGCGGCCTGCACGCAGGCCACCGAGGAGCGGCCCGATGAGGTGCGCCCGGTGCGCGTCATCAAGATCGGCGTCACCGAAGGCGCGCGCCGCATCGAGTACGCGGGCGAGGTGCGCGCGCGGCACGAGACGCGGCTCGCATTTCGCGTCGCCGGCAAGATCGTCGAGAGGCTGGTCGAGGTCGGCTCGCGCGTGCAGCCCGGGCAGGCAGTGGCGCGCCTCGACGGCTCCGACCTCAAGCTCGCCGCCGCGAGCGCGCGCGCCCAGGTGAAGAGCCTCGAGCTGCAGCGCAGCCTCGCGGAGGCCGACTACAAGCGCTACCGCGAGCTGCGCGACAAGAGCTTCATCAGCCAGGCGGAGTACGACCGCCGGGCGAACGCCTTCGCCACCGCCGAGTCGCAGCTCGCCGCCTCTCGCGCGCAGGCTGCGCAGGTGGCGAACCAGGTCGCCTACGCCACGCTTTTTGCCGACGTCGCCGGCGTCGTCACCGCCGTCGAAGCCGAGGCCGGCCAGGTGGTAGCTGCCGGCCAGACGGTGGTGCGCGTGGCGCAGCCTGGGGAAAAGGAGATCGCTTTCGCGGTTCCCGAATCACAGCGCTCTTTCATGGAGGGTTCATCCTCCTTCCGGGTTTCCTTGAACGCCATTCCCGGCAGGACCTGGGAGGCGAAGCTGCGCGAGCTATCGCCAGCCGCCGATCCGGTGACGCGCATGTATGCCGCGCGCGCCTCGATTCTCGAGGCGAGGGACGAGATCGAGCTCGGCATGAGCGCAGCCGTGGAGGTGGCTTCCGCCGCGGCACGGCAGATCGAGGTGCCGATCGCCGCGCTGCATTCGCGCGGCGCCGACCCGCAGGTGTTCGTGGTCGAGCCCGCGGGCACGGTGCGGGCGCAGAACGTGAAGACGGGAGGCGTCAGCGGCGAGCGCGTGGTGATCGAGTCGGGCCTCTCGCCCGGCGACGTGGTGGTCGCCGCCGGGGCGCAGTTGCTGCGCCCCGGGCAGCGGGTGCGCATCCTCGATGAAAAGTGACTTCAACCTTTCGGCGGCGGCGCTCAAATACCGGCAGCTGACGCTCTTCTTCCTGGCGGTGATCGC
>JAQSVY010000125.1 GCA_029266935.1 Burkholderiales bacterium | reverse complement strand
GTGGCGTCGGAATCCGAGACGTAGTGGCGCAGCTCCTCGGTGCGGTTCATGGGATTGACCGGGACCACGACCGCGTCGGCGCGCATCACCGCGTAGTAGCCGATCACGAACTGCGGCGAGTTCTGCAGGTAAAGCAGCACGCGGTCGCCTTTCGCCACACCGCAGCGCTGCTGCAAGTACCCCGCAAGCGCCTCGACCTCGCGCTTGAGCTCGGCATAGGTCATACGGCTGCCGTAGTAGTCAATGGCGACCGACTCGGGAGAGCGCGCGGCGACGCTCTCGAGATTGTGGACCACGGTGGTACGCGGCACTTCGAGCGTCTTCGGCTTGCCTGGCGGCCAGTGCGCGAAGTGGCGGGTAAACACTAGATAAGAAATTTTTCGATGGCTTGCTCGTTCCAGGCGAGCTTCTCCGCTGGGAGCACGAACCCCTCCTCCACGCGCAGCGGCTCCTCCAGGATCGGCGCCGCCCAGTCGACGAACTCCAGCCAATGGCAGGTCGGCGTTGCGGCGAGCAGATGCGCGCTCACCTCCGGGAAGAGATGGCTCGACATCTCCATGCCGGCGCCCTGCGCGAGCGCCGCGGCGCGCATCCAGCCCGTGACGCCGCCGATTCTCTGCGCGTCGGGCATGGCGTAGTCGCAGGCGCCGGCGGCGAGCGCCTGCGCCATCTGCTCCGGGCCCATGAAGTTCTCGCCGATCTGGATCGGCGTCGCCACCTCGCGCGCCACGCGCGCGCAGCCTGCGAAGTCGTCGGCGCGCATCGGCTCCTCGATCCAGTACACCCCGCCCTCGTCGTCGATCATGCGCCCGCGGCGGATCGCCTCGGCGGCCGTCAGCGACTGGTTGAAGTCCACCATGAGGGTGATGTTCGAGCCAATGGCTCGCTTCACCGCTCGCAAGGATTCCATGTCTTGCGAAGCGTCTTGTCGCCCGAGACGCAGCTTCACCGCGCGAAAGCCCTCCTCCACCAGCGCGACCGCCTCGCGCTCGAGCTCCTTGATGGGAAGAATGCCCAGGCCGTTCGAGTTGTAGGCCGGCACTGGGCGGGGTGCGGCGCCGAGGAGGCGCGCGAGCGGGACCCCGTGCGCCTGGGCAAGCGCGTCCCAGGCCGCCATGTCGATTCCCGACATCGCGAAAAGGACGATGTTGTGCACGCCGAGCAGGGTGTACTTCGCGCGCAGCTTCCTCTCGAGGTCGAGCGGCGCCACCTCGTCGCCCTTCACCATCGCCGCCATGGCCTCGACCAGCTTGGCGAGCGGCGGCAGGTTATGCCGACCGAGCCCGAAGAGGTAGGTGCGGCCCGTGATCCCCGCGTCGGTCTCGAGGTCGATCAGCAGCAGCGCCGCTTCGCTGATCGTCCCCGTGCTGGTGGCAAGCGGCCGCCTCACCGGCGCGGCGACCGCGCGCGCCTTGATCCCGCGGACTTTAAATGACGCCTTTGTCATGCGAGGACGAATGATAAACGCTGTACTGCGGTGTTTGATGGCCGCGGCGCTCTGTGGCTCCGGCCGGCTACGCGCCGGGCGAGGCGTGCGCCTTTGGGCGAGCCTCCTCGACGAGCGCAAGGCCGGGGGATGCAGCTCGCCCTCGACCGGGTGCGTCTCTTCGTCGGATCAGCGCGGCGGCTGGACCAATCCCGCGCTACGGGGCGTTGGCTACGGCGCGGTCGTGGACGGGCGGCTCTATCTCGCCATCTCCAGCGCGCCGAAGCTGTACTACTTCGCCCGGCATGTCGCCGCCGCCGAAAGGAACTTTCACTCCGCGCGGCTCAGGCGCGCGGGCCGCGGGGCTGAACATCCCATAGTCATGGGATTGTTTAGCACTGCGTCACGGCGCAGCATGTTCCCGTCTCCTCGGGGGGAACATGAAAAGAACCGCGGTGTTGGCGCTGTGCGCCGTTGCCGGCTGCGCGTCGATCACGCAGGGCACGTCACAAATGCTAACGTTCAATGTCGAGCCTAAGGAAGCCCGTTGCACGCTCAACCGTGTCGACGACGGCGTACTTGGCCATGTCAGCGCCAGCTCGAACATCATCACGGTGACCAAGGACAAGGACGATATTGTCGTGGTGTGTCGCGCGCCGGGATACAGAGACATGACCATAAAGATCGCCAGCGCGGCATCAAGCGGCGGCGTGGCAAGCGTGTTCCTCCTCGACTTCGGCATTACCGATCTCGCGACCGGCGCCTTCTGGAAATACCCGGAGACACACTCAATCGTCATGGAGCGCGACGGCGCCGTGCCGGCTTCGACCACTGCGCGCGCGCCCGCGCCGGAGATCGCTGCGGCGCCCGGGGAGCGCCATCCGCTGGACGGCGTAGAGATCCATGCCGTTCACCATGTGCCAACGGCGTTCGTGGTCCAAAGCGTCGAGGAACGGCCCATCGCGGAGACGCTTTTTGTGCCGATCCTGGTACAAACCGCTACGTTGGCCGCGAGTCTGAGCGAAGGGCAGAAGCTGGGCGCCAAGCTGCACAGCGATCTCAGGCTCGAGGATCCGGCGCCCCAGGTGACGGACCGCCTCGCGCACTTTCTCCAAACTTCTTACAACGCTAGCATCCGGCGTTCTTCCCTGTCGCCCGCTTCGGACGAGATTGAAGCGCTCAGGGAATCGTTCGGTACCGCGACCGTGCTCGACGTTCGAACCACCAGCTGGGGGATCTTCAACAACCATCCGCGATTCGTGGGTCGAGCGCGTCTGATGCGCCTTGGGGACTCCTCGGTGATCTGGGAGGCAGCGTGCGAGCAGGCCGTCCCGCCGCGCGCCGCGCGCGGCGACGAGAACGCGATGGCTACCTTGCTCGCGAACAACGGCGAAGCGCTGAAGGCGAAGCTGCAGCACAGGGTGGACTCGTGCACCGAGCAACTGACCGTCTTGCTCGCGGCAGCGCGCATCACGCCGCTACGTCCGATGACCGAGAACCGACGACGCGCGCCGTTGTTCGGTCCGGACGCAAAGCGCTTCGAGCGGGGCGCCGACACGGGCGGGAACGTGCGCTTCGAATCGGAAGATGCCGGTGACGGCCGGTGCTCTAGCTGGGCGGCTTGCGGCGGCCGCGAGCCCCGCGAAGCGAACCGCACGCCTACGAGCCGCTGAAGCGGGGCTTGCGCTTCTCCATGAAGGCGCGCCGGCCCTCCTCGTAGTCGGCGCTCTTCGCACAGCGCTCGATCGCCGCCTGCATGCGCGCGTGGTCGGGATCACCGGAGGCCTTCACGTACTCCTCGATCTGCGTCTTCGAGTTCGCGATCGAAAGAGGGGCATTCTGCACGAGGGTATCGATGACTTCAGTGGTGAACTTCTCCAGCTCTTCGTCCGCAAGAATCCTGTGAACCAAACCCATGGCAAACGCCTCGTCGGCCGGGTAACGCCGGCCGAGGAACATGATCTCGCGCGCGCGGGCGTGGCCGACGGTTTCCAGCAGCCGCTTGTGCCCCTCGACGCTGTAAGCGCGGCCGAGCTTGGCCGCGGGGATGCCGAACTGCGCCGAGCGCCCGCAGTAACGCAGGTCGCAGGCGAGCGCCACTTCCAGGCCGCCGCCCATGCAGAAGCCGTGGATCATCGCCACCGAGGGCTTGGGCGAGCCCTGGATCGAATGCAGGACGCGGTCTAGCAGGCCGTCGTATTGCGACACGGCGGCGCGCTCGGCGCGGATCTTGGCGAACTCCGAGATATCGGCGCCGGAGGCGAAGGCCTCGGTGCCGGCACCGCGGAAGGCGACGCAGCGCACCTCGCGGTCGGCGTCATAGCGCGCCATCGCCTCCGGGATGCCGCGCCACATGGCGTCGTTGATGGCGTTCTTCTTCGCCGGCTGGTTGAAGACGATCCACCCCACGGCGCCGTTCTTCTCGACGATGAGGCTCAAGGCTTGCCTCCCGGGCCGTAGATGGAGGCCACTGGGCTGCGCGCATCGCGCGGCGCCCAGCGGCCGGACTCGACCTGGTGCAGGAAGGCGTCCACCGTCTGGTTGAAGAGCGCCGGCTCCTCGAGGTTCATCGCATGGCCGGTCTTCGGGAACACCGCAAGCCCGGCGGTGGAGATGGCGCGCTTCAGCATGAGCGAGGTCTCGAGGGTGATGTCGTCTTCGTCGCCGGCGATGATGAGCGCCGGGACGCTGATCTGCTTGATCTGCTCCACCAAAGCATAAAGCGAAGGCCTGCGTCCCTGGTAGCCGCGCATGGTGTTCGCGGAGCCTTTCGCCGAGTGCTCGGCGAGCTGCTTGATGAACTCGGCGAAGCCGCGCGGATCCTTCGCCTGCAGCTGCACGCGCGCCGGGCCATGGCCGTAGCGCGCGGCGAACGCCTCCATACCCTTGGCGAGCATCTCCTCGGCATTGCTTTTTGAATCCTGTTGAAACTTCTCATACTGCGCTGGATGGGCGCCGCTGCCGACTCCGGCCATGGTGACCGAGAGCGCGCGCTTGGGGTAGGCCATGCTGAAGTGCAGCGTTGCGAAAGCGCCCATGGAGAGTCCCACCACGTGCGCACGCTCGATCTTGAGCGCGTCGAGCACCGCGCGCACGTCGTCGCGCGCGCGCTCCTGCGAGTACCGCTCGAAGCTCTCCGGGACCTCCGAGGGCGGGTAGCCGCGCGCGTTGTAGGCGATACAGCGGTAGCGGCGGGAGAAATAGCGAACCTGCGGCTCCCAGCTGCGATGGTCGCCCGCGAACTCGTGCACGAACACCAGCGGAGTCCCCGCGCCCGCTTCCTCGTAGTGGAGCGAAATACCGTCGTCGGTCTTCAGGATGGGCATGGTTAAATTCTACTGTCCATGAAAGCCATCCTCTGCAAGCAGTTCGGCCCGCCCGATTCGCTCGTTTTCGAGGAAGTCGCCTCGCCCAGGGTCGGGCCGGGCGAAGTGTTGGTGTCGGTGAAGGCCGCGAGCGTCAACTTTCCCGACGTGCTCATCATCCAGAACAAGTACCAGTTCAAGCCGCCGCTGCCCTTCTCGCCCGGGAGCGAGCTCGCCGGCGTGGTGAAGGAGGTCGGCGAGGGCGTGAGCGCCTTCCGCCCGGGGGACAAGGTCATCGCATTCACGACCTACGGCGCCTTCGCCGAGGAAGTGAAGACCGAGGCGGCGCGGCTGCTGCCGCTGCCCCAGGGCATGGACTTCGCGAGCGGCGCCGCCTTCCTCCTCACCTACGGCACCTCGGACCACGCGCTGCGCGACCGCGCCGCCCTCAAGGAAGGCGAAACGCTTCTCGTGCTGGGCGCGGCCGGCGGCGTCGGCCTGGCAGCGGTGGAGATCGGAAGAGCGCTCGGCGCGCGCGTCATCGCCTGCGCCTCGAGCGACGACAAGCTCGCCGTATGCAAGGAGCACGGCGCGGACGCGGGCATCAACTACGCGAGCGAGGACCTGCGCGAGCGCATCAAGGTGCTGACCGACGGCCGCGGGGTCGACGTCGTCTATGA
>JAQSVY010000124.1 GCA_029266935.1 Burkholderiales bacterium | reverse complement strand
CGCGTGACGTAGGGCCCGGTGCCGGCGCAAGGCAGCGGCGTCGGCGACCAGAAAGCGCCGCTTTCCTCGTCGCGAAGATAGAACGCCTCGCCGCTCGCCCCGCTCACCGCGTCGTTGCCCCAGGGGGTGAGGCGCAGCTCGTGCGCGTTCTCGCTCCAGGTGTAGCCCAGCCCGCTCTCCGAGACCACGGTGCCGAACCCCGGGTTGGCGAGCACGTTCGCCCACGGCGCCGGCGTCGGCTGCCCAGGCGAGGTGATGACCACGTACTCGCGAGCGTCCGGGCTGAATCCGCCGGTGCCGTTGAAGAAGGCGAGCTCGCCCCTCGGTGGCGGCGCGCTCGGCTGCGCCTCGACGCGCACCACGCGCAGCAGCGGCCCGCTCCAGGGCGAGCCCCTTCCTTCCAGGCGCCGCTCCGTGAGGCTCGGCCTGCCGATCTGCTCGGCGAGCGTGCCGCGCTTGTCGCTGATCACGGCGCGCGCGACCGACTGGAAGAGGATGCGATCCTCCTCCGAGATCTGCTCGGCGCGGCGCACGAAGACGCCGCCGGGGCGGTCGATCACGTGCGCCTCGCTGCCCGCGGCGAGCAGCCCCAGGATCTGGTCCTGCAGAAGCTGCCGGTAGCCGGCGTGGTCCTCGTTCCAGATCACCAGGTCCACCGCGAGTCCCTTCAGGCGCCAGTAGGCGTGGGCCTGCGCGAGCTGGCGCACCAGGCCGATGTTGGCCGCGTCGGCGATGCGCAGGAGCACGATCGGCAGGTCGCCGGAGATGGCGTAGCCCCACAGCCCCGACTGCCCGCGGCGGTTCTTGGCCAGCACGCCCGCCTCGGCGCGCAGCGCCGCGTTGGCGTAGAGGACCGAGCTCGCGAGGCGGCCGTAGAGCTGCGCGTCGGACTCGCTGGCGTTGATCTGGTGCAGCGTCACCCAGCTGTGCGTGGAGGCGAGATCGAAGACGCGATCGGCGAGGTGGCGGTCCTGGTACTTGCCGGCGAGCGCGAGGCAGGCCTCGCGGGTCTCGCCGACGCCGGTGACCATGTCGATAGTCGCCGATTGCCCGGGCTCGAGCGTGATCGGCCGGCGGATCGCCACGATCGGATCGAGCACCGAGCCCTCGGCTCCCGAGAGGGGCGCCGCCTCGCGCATCGCGCGCGGCGCCTCGAGGCTGCCGCCGCGGCCGATGAAGCGCGCGCGATCGGTCTCGTAGGAGGTCTCCCCGGCCTCGCCGCCATGCGCCGCCATCAGGTGGAACATCCAGGGCGGGCGCTCGGCGGCCGAGCGCGGCCGGCGCGTGCACAGGATCGCCTCGCGGCCGCGCGCGATCTCGGTCTGCACGAAGAGATTGCTGAAGGCCGGGTGCAGCGCGTCGGCGGCGGCCGGGGCGAGCACCACCTCGGCATAGCTCGTCAGCTCGACGGTGCGGCGCGTCGCGGCGCGATTGGTGATGCGCAGGCGCCGCAGCTCGATGTCGTCTTCCGAGGAGACCACGATCTCGGTGTGCGTGTCGTAGTCGTGGTCGCGGCGGCGGAACTCGGCGCGCGCCTCCGAGAAGATCGCCTCGTAGTCCTGGCCGCGCTTGAGCGAGGGCTGGTGCGCGCTCGACCAGTGCTCGCCGCTCGCCAGGTCGCGCAGGTAGCAGAAGCTGCCCCAGTTGTCGCGCGTGGCGTCCTCCTGCCAGCGCGTCAGCGCCAGGTCCTTCCAGCGGCTGTAGCCGCCCCCGGCGTTGGTCACCATGACGTGGTAGCGGCCGTTCGAGAGGAGCTGCACCTCCGGGATCGGCGTGTCCGGGGTGGTGAGCACGCGCATCGGCATCTGCGGGCCGCTCGAGTCGGCGCGCGCGTCGAAGCGCCCGGCGCTTTGCAGGGTGAACGCCGCCGGGCGCGGAATGCGCTCCTGCAGCAGCAGCGCCGTCGCCTGCACGCGCGGGTCGGAGGCGAAGCGCTTCTGCATCGGGCGATCGAGCAGCAGGTGGGCGAGCGAAAGCAGCACCATGCCCTGGTGGTGCGCCATGAACGAGCGGATCACGGCGCTCGACTGCCCGCGCGGCAGGCGCGAAGGCGTGTAGTCGATCGCCTCGTAGAAGCCGTACTTGCCCTCGAGGCCCGCGGCGGCGAGCCGCTGCAGGTTCGCGCACGCCGCCTCGGGGGCGACCATCAGCGCGAGCGCCGAGGCGTAGGGCGCCACCACCAGGTCCTCGGTGAGCCCGCGCTTGAGCCCGAGGCCCGGCACGCCGAAGGCGCGATACTGGTAGTTCAGGGCGGCGTCGCGCGTGTTGTAGCCCGATTCGGACATGCCCCACGGCACGCCGCGGCTGCGCCCGTAGGCGATCTGCCGGCGCACCGCCGCCTGGCAGGTGCGATCGAGCAGCGTGTCCTCGTAGGCCGGCATCACGAGCAGCGGCATCAGGTACTCGAACATCGAGCCGCTCCAGGAGACGAGCGCCGGCTCGCCGCCGGCGCTGATGAGCAGGCGCCCGAGGGCGAACCAGCTCTCCTGCGCGAGCTCGCCCTGCGCGATCGCCACGAAGCTCGTGGCGCGCGCCTCGGAGGCGAGCAGGTCGTAGCAGCTCGCGTCGAGCCGGCTCTCGGCGACGTTGTAGCCGATGGCGAGGAGCTGGCGCGGCTGGTCGACGAGGAAGCCGAACTCCATGCGCTCGAGCGCGGCGCACTGGCGCGCGAGGCGCTCGATCTGCGCGATGCGCTCCCGCGCGCGCCGGCCGGTCTCGTCGTTCAGGGTTGCGATGCTGCGAAGGCTGGGATTGGCTTCGTCGGGCAATCTCTCCCTGAAAAAAAACCGCATCTCCTCCAGCACGGCCTGGCACTGCCGCGCGAGCGGCTCGGCCTCGAGCACACCGGCGCGCGCGGCGAGGCGCTCGAGGACGCTCGCCGCCGCGCGCAGCGTGGCGGGCGGCGCCTGGCAGATCGCTGCCAGCTCCGCCTCGAGCGCGGCGTTGCCGAGCACGGCCGCGGTGTCCCGAAGGCCCTCGAAGCAGCGCGGCGCGAGGATGCCCGCGGCGGCAAGCCCGAGCAGCCCCGGACGAAGCGTGACGAGATGGCTCGCGAGGTTGCCGCTGTCCACCGAGGAGACATAAAGCGGCGGCAGCGGCTCGAGCGAGACGGTGTCGTACCAGTTGTAGAAGTGGCCCTGGTAGCGCTTCAGCGCCTGCATCGTGTCAAGCGCGTTCGCCGTGCGCTCGACCAGCTCGCCGGCCGTGAGGTAGCCGAAGTCGTAGGCCGACAGGTTCGCGAGCAGCGCGAGGCCCATGTTCGTGGGCGAGGTGCGGTGGGCGATCACCGCGGCCGGGTGCTCCTGGAAATTGTCGGGCGGCAGCCAGTGGTCCTGCGGGCCGACGAAGGTCTCGAAGAACGCCCAGGTCTTGCGCGCGCTCGCGCGCAGGAAGCGCTGCTGCCCGGGCGCGAGCCGCGCCTCGCGGCGCGCGAGCGGCCGGCTCACCCACCACGCGAGGGCGGGCGAGGCGAGCCACAGTACGAGGACGGGCGCGGCGAGCGCGAGCGCCGCGGGACTGGCGGCGCCCAGCCAGGCCGCGCCGGCGATGGCCGCGGCGGGCCCCATCCACATGGCGCGCCAGGAGCCCTGCTCGCCCTCGAGCTCGCTCGACGCGGTCCATTCCAGCAGCCGGGTGCGCGTGAACAGCATCCTGACGGCGGTGCGCAGGATCGCGTCGAGGCTGACGTACGCCTCGTAGGGGAGGCAGGCGAGGGTGAACGCCACCTGCGCAAGGTGGCGGAGCGAGACGCGCGCCGCCGCGGGGAGGTGCCGGGCGAGCGGCACCTCGGGAGGCTTGTGCGCCACCTCGAGAAGCGCGGCGAGCAGGGCGGGGATCAGCACGATCGCGAGCACCGGCAGGATCCAGCCCGCGAAGAAAAGCCCCACCAGCGCGAGCGGCGCGAGGCTGCGACGCAGGTTGTCGAGGATCTTCCATTGCGAGAGCCACGACAGCGTGTTCCTGCCGGCCATCGGCACGCGCGGGAAGAGCCACCGCGCGATCTGCCAGTCGCCGCGGATCCAGCGGTGCCGCCGGCTCACGTCCGCGCCGTAGCGCGACGGGTGCTCCTCGTAGAGCTCCACGTCGGAGAGCAGCCCCGAGCGCGCGTAGCAGCCTTCCAGCAGGTCGTGGCTGAGGATGATGTTCTCGGGAAAGCGTCCCTTGAGCGAGCGCTCGAACGCATCGACGTCGTAGATGCCCTTGCCGATGAACGAGCCTTCGCCGAACAGATCCTGGTACACGTCCGACACGGCGCGCGTGTAGGGGTCGATGCCGGGCTCGGCGCCGAAGAGGCGCGCGTAGCGCGAGCGGCTCGCCGCCGGCAGGCTCACCGCCATGCGCGGCTGCAGGATGCCGTAGCCTTCGACGACGTGGCCGCTTCGCTCGTCGCAGCGGGGGCGGTTGAGCGGGTGCGCCATCGCGCCCGCGAGCTGCCGCGCCGCGTCGCGCGGCAGCTGCGTATCGGTATCCAGGGTGATGACGTACTGCACGCCCTGCAGGACCGCGGTTTCGCCCGCCACGCGCGCGAAGGCGCCGGCCGGGCCGCCGCGCAGGAACGCGTTCAGGTCGGCGAGCTTGCCGCGCTTTCGCTCGTAGCCCATCCAGCAGCGCTCCGCGGGGTTCCAGCGCCGGGCGCGGTGAAAGAGGAAGAAGCGCTGCGCGCTGCGGTACTTGCGGTTCAGCGCGTCGATGCCGCCGCAGGCGGCAGCCGCGAGCGCCTCATCCTGCGGCAGCGTTTCCTCGGGCGCGTCCTGGAAATCGGTGAGCAGGGCGAAGTGCAGGTTCTCGTCGCGGTTGGCGAGGAAGCGCACTTCGAGCGCCTCGACCAGGTGCTCGATGTGCTCCTCGCTCGAGAGCATCGCCGGCACCACCACCAGGGTGCGCGAGGCGGCCGGGATGCCGGCGGAGAAATCCATGCGCGGCAGCGGCGAGGGCGCCACGAGCGCCGCGGCGAGGCGGTTCACCAGCGCCACCGCGAGCTGGCTCGTGGCGATGAGCGCGGCGAGGCCGGCAGCCACGAGCAGCCACCCCTGCGTGCCGCCTGCGTGCGCGTCCATCAGCAGGCCGGCGCCGAGAATCCCGGTGATGAGCGCGATGGCGCCCAGGTAAAGCGCGAGAGAAAACCGGCGCGGCGCGGTACGCAGCAGATGCGCGCCCACGTGCGAGCCGGTCTGCTGCGCGCGGCCGATCGCCTCGCGCGCCACGTCGGCCTCCGGGCGGCGGCTCGCTTTCGCCGCCCTCTCCACCGCGTGCCGGTAGCGGTCGCGGGTGGCGAAATCCATCGCGCCGTAGACCGGGTCCTCGCGCAGCGTGCGCTCGACGACGCTCATCGCCTCGACGAACTCGCGCCAGTCCATCGCTCCCAGGAAGCGCAGGCTGCCGATGCTGTTGGCCATCGACACCTGGTCGGC
>JAQSVY010000123.1 GCA_029266935.1 Burkholderiales bacterium | reverse complement strand
GGCGCGGCCGGCGAGCGTCATGGCGACGCGGCTCTCGCCGCCCGGCCCCGGCGCCGACGACCTCGACAACGTGATGGCGCTGGTGCGCTACGAGGATGGCTCGGTCGGAAGCCTCGCCTACCTCACGCAGGGCGCCCTCAAGGTGCCCAAGGAGGCCCTCGAGGCCTTCGGCGGCGGCCTCGCGGCGCAGATGCACAACTTCGAGACCTTGTTTGTCTATGAGGCCGACGGGCAGAAGAAAACCTCGATGCGCATCGACAAGGGCCAGCAGGCCGAGATGGACGCCTTCGTGCAGGCGGTGAAGCGCGGCGCCGCGATGCCGATCCCGCTCGAATCGCTCTTCGATACCACGCGCGTCACTCTCGCCATCCTCGAGTCGGCGGCGAGCGGCAGGGAAGTGCCGGTGCAGGCATGAAGATCCTCATCCTCGGCAGCGGCGCGCTGAAGATCGGCGAGGCGGGCGAGTTCGACTATTCCGGCAGCCAGGCGATCAAGGCCTTCAAGGAAGAGGGCGTCGCCACGGTGCTGGTGAACCCCAACATCGCGACCATCCAGACCTCGGCGGCGCTCGCCGACAGGGTGTACTTCCTGCCCGTGACGCCGCACTTCGTCGAGCAGGTGATCGAGCGCGAGCGCCCCGACGCGATTGCGCTCGGCTTCGGCGGGCAGACAGCGTTGAATTGTGGTTTGGAACTATCAAAGAAAAAAATCTTGGAGCGATGCGGTGTTGCAGTCCTCGGCACACCGATTCGCACCATCGAGGAGACCGAAGACCGCGCCCTCTTCGCCGCGCGGCTCGCGGAGATCGACGTCGAGGTGCCCAGGAGCGGCGCCGCGACCTCGGTCGAGGAAGCCGTCGCTCTGGCGAAGAACATCGGCTTCCCCGTGATGGCGCGCGTCGCGTACGCGCTCGGCGGCCTGGGCTCGGGCTGCTGCAAGGACGAGGCGGAGCTGCGCGGCCGCGTCGCGCACGCGCTCGCCCACAGCCCGCAGGTGCTGATCGAGGAGTACCTCGTCGGCTGGAAGGAGCTCGAGTACGAAGTGGTGCGCGACCGCTTCGACAACTGCATCGTGGTCTGCAACATGGAGAACCTCGACCCGATGGGCGTGCACACCGGCGAGAGCATCGTCGTCGCGCCGAGCCAGACCCTCACCAACACCGAATACCACGCCCTGCGCGAGCTCGCCATCCGCAGCGTGCGCCACCTCGGCGTGGTGGGCGAGTGCAACATCCAGTTCGCGCTGCACCCGCGCACCGGCGCCTGCCGCGTCATCGAGGTGAATGCGCGCCTGTCGAGGAGCTCCGCGCTCGCCTCCAAGGCGACCGGCTACCCGCTCGCCTTCGTCGCCGCCAAGCTCGGCATGGGCTACGCGCTCACCGATCTCCCGAACGCCGTGACCGGCGTCACCATGGCCTGCTTCGAGCCTGCGCTCGACTACGTGGTGGTGAAGGCGCCGCGCTGGGATCTGCAGAAATTCCGCGGCGCCTCGCAGCGCATCGGCTCGTCGATGAAGTCGGTGGGCGAGGTGATGGCGATCGGCCGCAGCTTCGAGGAAGCGCTGCAGAAGGCGCTGCGCATGGCCGACAAGGGCCTCGACTGGGTGCCCGCGGTGAGCAACGAAGACGTGAAGCGGATCATCTCGGAGCCCACCTCGGAGCGCATCCACGTGATCGCGGAAGCCTTCCGGCGCGGCTGGAGCGTCGACGAGGCGCACGCGCTCTCGCACATCGACCGCTGGTTCCTGCACAAGGTGGCGCGCATCGTCTCGATCGAGCGGCGCCTGCGTGCAGGGCTCTCCGACGAGCATCTCCGGGACGCCAAGCAGGCCGGTTTCTCGGATCTTCAGATTTCCCGATTGACGAACAGATCTTCCGACGAGATTCGAAAAACTCGCGTGGCGGCAGGCATCGTGCCGTGCGTGAAGCAGATCGACACGCTGGCGGGCGAGTACCCGGCGCAGACCAACTACCTCTATCTCACCTACAACGGCGAGGAGAACGACGTTGAAGGCGGTATGGAGGACGCGGTGCTGGTGCTGGGCTCGGGCGCCTACCGCATCGGCAGCTCGGTGGAGTTCGACTGGTGCGCGGTGAACGCCGTGCAGGCGCTGCGGCGCATGGGCTACAAAACGCTCATGCTCAACCACAACCCCGAGACCGTGAGCACCGACTACAACGAGTGCGACCGGCTTTATTTCGACGAGATCAGCATCGAGACGGTGCTCGACATCTGCGCGCGCGAGCGGCCGCTCGGCGTGATGGTCTCGGTGGGCGGGCAGACGCCGAACAACCTCGCGCTCGCGCTGGCGGCGCAGGGCGTGGAGATCCTCGGCACGCCCGCCGAGAGCATCGACACCGCCGAGGACCGGCACAAGTTCTCGCAGCTTCTCGACCGGCTGGAGGTCGCGCAGCCAGCCTGGAAGGAGCTGGTGAGCGAGAAGGACGCGCTCAGCTTCGCCCGCACCGTCGGCTACCCGGTGCTGGTGCGTCCCTCGTATGTGCTCTCCGGCGCGGCGATGGGCGTCGCCTCGAACGACGCCGAGCTCGAGCGCTACCTGCGCCGCGCCACCGACGTGTCGCCGCTGCACCCGGTGGTGCTGTCCAAGTTCCTCGAGAACGCGCGCGAGCTGGAGATGGACGCCGTGGCCTGCCGCGGCGAGCTGGTCGCCTCCGCAGTGTCCGAGCACGTCGAGAACGCCGGCGTGCACTCGGGCGACGCGACGCTGGTGCTGCCGCCGCAGCGCACCTACCTCGAGACCATCCGCCGCATCCGGCGCATCTCGGCGCGCATCGCAGCGGCGCTGAAGATCCATGGCCCCTTCAACATCCAGTTCCTGGCGAAGAACAACGAGATCAGCGTCATCGAGTGCAACCTGCGCGCCTCGCGCAGCTTCCCCTTCGTCTCCAAGGTGCTGCGCGCCAACTTCATCGACATCGCCGCGGCGGTGATGATGGGGCGACCGGTGCCCGTGCAGGTAGGCTCGGCGACCGACCTCGAGTACGTCGGCGTCAAGGCGCCGCACTTCTCCTTCACGCGCCTGGAAGGCGCCGACCCGGTGCTCGGGGTCGAGATGGCCTCGACCGGCGAAGTCGGCTGCCTCGGCGACGATTTCGAGGAGGCGTTCCTGAAGGCGCTCCTCTCGGTGGGCTTCCGCCTGCCGGTGAAGAGCGTGCTCCTCTCCACCGGCCCGATCGAGGGCAAGGCGGCGTTCCTCGAGAGCGCGCGGCTGCTGCGCGACATGGGCGTGGCGCTCTACGCCACGCGCGGCACGGCGACCTTCCTCGCCGAGCACGGCATCGCCGCGACGCACCTGCACTGGCCCGACGAGGCCGCCTCGCCGAACACGCTGGAATTCCTGAGCGAGCGCAGGCTCGACCTGGTGATCAACATCCCGAAGAGCACCGCCGAGCAGGAGCTCGCCAACGACTACGTGATCCGGCGCAAGGCCGCCGACTTCGGCATCCCGCTCATCACCAACATCCAGCTCGCGCAGCGGTTCGTCGAGGCGATGGCCAAGAAGTCCGTCGCCGAGCTGCAGATCAAGAGCTGGCAGGAGTACGCCGCGCCCGAGCGCACGCCCCTCAAGCTCGAGGAAGCGCTACGTCCGGTCCCTGCTGCTACGGCCGTCGCATAGCCGTTTCTTTGGGCGTGACCATGGCCGGCAGTAAGAGCTTGATAACCGTCCTGTGGCTGGCCCTGACGGCCGGTCTGACGCTGCCCGCCGCCGCGCGCGCCCACGATTGCTCGGCGAAAGGTCTCGACCTCTGCCTGAGCTTCGAATCGGGCACCCGGTTCAGCAAGAACCAGGTCCGGATCGGCAGCGTCGACAGGCTCGTCACCCTTTTTGCGCACAACAAGGCCGAGCCCTTTCCGCCCGGCGACCGCGCGGACGACGAGACGCGGCTCTCCCTGGTCGAAGGCGGGAGGGACGGAAGGCACGCGCTGCGCTTCACTACGCAGGATGACGATTCCGGGGTGCACAAGACCCGCTGGGAGCGCTCAGAAGTCATGCTGCGCGCCGATGACACGGGAGCCCTGCCCGGCGTGGAGCAGTGGTGGGCGCATTCGGTGTACTTCCCGCCGGACTTCCGCGTCGCGCCCGGTGCCTACCGCTCGAGCATCTTTTTCCAGTTCAAGCAGGAGATCACCGAAGGCCAGCCGCTCGTCGCCCTCGACGTATTCATGGAGCCCGGGCGCGGGGGCCCGCGCGCCATTCTGCGCGTCATCAACCGCGGCGCCGGCGGCGGCGACCAGCATGCACAGTACTTCTACCGCACCAACGGCCGCGCCAACGTGAAGGGACAATGCCTTCACGACTCCTTCGAGCTCGGCGTCTGGTATGACTTCGTGCACCGCATCCGCTGGTCCTACACTGGCACCGGCAGCCACGAGATCTGGATGCGCAAGGCCGGCGCGCCGACGAAGAAAGTCCTCGCGAGATCCGGCATCAACACCCTGTACGGCAACGGCAGGGCCTACCTGAAGTTCGGCACCTACCACGACCCCGTGCCCGGCAAGAGCTCGGTGATCGCCGATCGCATCCGGCGCGGCAGCAGCTTCGCCGCGGTAGCGATGCCGGATTTCCGGCTGCCGCCCGATACCGTGGTGGCATGCAATAACTCGAGCCTGTAAGCGCCACGTTCACCACCACGCCGACCGTGGCGCCGACGGATATCTACGTGGTCTGAGAAAGGCGCAGACGCGAGGCGGCGCGCTGCAGGCGGCGCTGGAAGCTGTAGAGGCGGTCGGTGAGCGGATTGATACGGTAGCCGAAGGCCGCCGCCTTCACTTCAGTCGCCGCGGCGTCATAGGGGAGGCGGAGGAATTCGATTGTGCCAGCGTCGCTGTCGAGGATCGCGCATTCCGCGAGCTTCGGGCTGCGCGACTTGCGCGACGCGTCGACGGAGCCGGGGTTGACGAAATAGAGCCGATCCCCGCGGAAGTGAAACTCCTGCGCTGCGGGAAGCTCCTGAACCGCGCCATGGTCGTCCACCTCGTAGATCTTCTGCTCGTGGCTGTGGCCGAAGAAGCACAGCGCCGCGCCGGGGAAGTCCTCGCGCAGCAGCGCCGCGTTCTGCTCGATGTGCGCCGGGGTGGTCATGTACTGCTGCACGTCGCGCACGCCGCCATGCACCAGCACCACGCCCGGCTCGAGCTCCAGGCGGTCGGGGAGCGTGGCGAGGTAGGCGCGCGTCGCGGGCGCGAGCGCTCGGCGCGTGCGCTTGAGCGAGTACTTGGCGTTGTTCGAGCAGCGCCGGAAGTCGAGCCGCCCCAGGCCGATGAGGTCGTGGTTGCCGGCGATCGAGATCGCGCCGAGCGAGCGCAGCGCCGCCGCGCAGTGGTCGGGGTCGGCGTTGTAGCCGACGATGTCGCCCAGGCAGGCGAGCCGGCCCACCCCTCGCGCCTCGAGTGCGGCGAGGACCGCCGCGAGCGCCTCG
>JAQSVY010000122.1 GCA_029266935.1 Burkholderiales bacterium | reverse complement strand
CTTCTGCGTCGTGGACAGGCCGCGGTCGCGGTGCAGGCTCGCGTCGATCGCCATCTTCTTCAGGAGCTTCGCCAGGCGATCGCCCGGCTCGTCGCGGCCTACGACGGTCAGCAGCCGCGTACGCGCCCCCAGCGCCTTGCAGTTCCACGCCACGTTGGCCGCGCCGCCGAGGCGCTCGTCCTCGCCGGAAATCAGGATCACCGGCACCGGCGCCTCCGGCGACACGCGCGACACGTCGCCGAACCAGTAGCGGTCGAGCATCACGTCGCCGACCACCAGCACCCGTGCCTTGGCCGTATTTATGTCTTTCTCCCGATGGGGTAGTACTCGATCCCGAGCTCGCGCAGCTGGGCCGGATCGTAGAGGTTGCGCCCGTCGAAGATCACCGGCGTCTTCAGGCGCGCCTTGATGGCGCCGAAGTCAGGGCTGCGGAACTCGCGCCATTCGGTGACGATGGCGAGCGCGTCCGCCCCGTCGAGGGCTGCCAGCGCCGAAGCCACGACTTTCAAGCCCCTGTGCTGGAAGCTCTTTCCGGCTACCGGGTCATAGGCCTGCACGCTTGCCCCCGCGCCCACCAGGTCCGCGATCAGCACCAGGCTCGGCGCCTCGCGCATGTCGTCAGTGTTGGCCTTGAACGCGAGGCCCCACACGCCAATGCATTTGCCCTTCAGATCCCCCAGCCTCTTTCCTATTTTTTCACCCAGCACATGCTTCTGCGCCTCGTTGACCGCCTCCACCGCGGCCAGCAGGCGCAGCGGCCGCCCTGCCTCGACGGCGCTCCTCTGCAGCGCCTTCACGTCCTTCGGGAAGCAGGAGCCGCCGAAACCGGCGCCGGCGTAGAGGAAGTCCGTGCCGATGCGCCGGTCCGAGCCGATGCCGCGGCGCACCTCCTCGATGTCGGCGCCCAGCGCTTCGGCCAGGTTGGCGACCTCGTTCATGAACGAGATGCGCGCCGCGAGCATCGAGTTGGCGGCGTACTTGGTGAGCTCCGCCGAGCGCACGCCCATGACGATGACGCGCTCGCGGTTGCGCTGGAAGGGCGCATACAGGCGGCGCAGCAGCGCGATCGCCCGCTGGTCCTCCGCGCCGATGATGATGCGGTCGGGACGCATGAAGTCGTCGACCGCCGCACCCTCCTTGAGGAACTCCGGGTTCGACACCACCGAGAAATCGGCCTTGGTCAGCTGTTGAACTTCCTTTTTTATTTTGTCTGCCGTTCCGACCGGCACGGTGGACTTGGTGGCGATCACCTTGTAGCCCTTCATGTGCCGGCCGATCTGGCGGGCGGCCTCAAGGACGTACTGCATGTCGGCCGAGCCGTCCTCCCCGGGCGGCGTGCCCACCGCGATCAGCTGCAGCTCGCCGTGAGAAACGCCGAGCGGAATGTTCGTCGAGAAGCGCAACCGCCCCGCCTCGCGATTGCGCCGCACGATCGGCTCCAACCCGGGCTCGAAGATCGGAATCTTTCCTTCGTTCAGCTGGGAGACCTTTTCCGCATTGGTGTCGAGACACAACACCGTGTTGCCCGCGTCCGCGAGGCAGGCGCCGCTGACCAGACCGACATAGCCGGTGCCGATGATGGTGACGTTCATGGCGAGAGATCGAACTCCTCGGTACGCCGCGGCGGGTAGGTTTCCCAGCCGCCGCAGCCGGGGCAGCGCCAGTGGAACTGGCGCGCCTTGAAGCCGCAGCTCTCGCAGCGGTAGCGCGCGAGGCGCAGCGTATGGCCGTGCACGAGGTTGCGCACCAGCTCCAGGTCGCGCCGCCGGTCGGGCTGCGCCGCGGCGATGATCTGCGCTTCCAGCAGGCGATCGAGGCCGAGCAGCGTCGGATTGCGGCGCAGCTCGTCGCGCACCAGCGTGTAGGCCTCTTCGTGGCCTTTCGCTTCGAGGGTCTGGCGGAACACCGTGTCGAGCAGGTCGAGCGAGGGATAGCGCTCGAGGTAGTTCGTCAGGAGCCGCAGGCCCTCCTCGCCGCGGCCCGTGTCGCGGTGGGCGTCGAGCAGGCGCTGCGCCGCGAGCGCCAGGTAGGCCGGGTCCTGCGACTCGATGCGCTTCCAGTGCTCGATTGCCTTCTCGAGGTGCTTCGCGTCCTTCTCCAGATCCCCCAGTTGCAGGCTGGCGCGCACGCACTTGCGGTTCTCTTCCAGCGCGCGCTCCAGGTAGCGCCGCGCCGCGTCGGGGCGCGATTGCGCCGCTTCCGAGGCGGCGAGCTCGCAGTAGTACTGCGCCATCGACCGCGCGTCGGGCTCCACGTGCCGCGTCATCTCGATGGCGCGGCTCCAGTCCTTCTCCTGCTCGTAGATCTCCAGCAGGTGCTTGCGCGCGAGCGGCGCTTGCGGGCTCGTCTCGAGCTTCTTGAACACCTCCTCGGCGCGGTCGAGGATGCCGGCCTTGAGGTAGTCCTGGCCGAGCTCGGCGAGCGCGATCACCTTCTGCTCGGCGGCGAGGTCGTCACGCTCGAGCAGGTTCTGGTGCATGCGGATGGCGCGGTCATACTCGCCGCGGCGGCGGAACAGGCTTCCCAGCGCGAAGTGCAGCTCGACCGTCTCGGGGTCGACCCTCACCACCTCGATGAAGGCCTCGATCGCCTTGTCGGGCTGCTCGTTGAGGAGGAAGTTCAGGCCCTTGAAGTACGAGCGCGGCAGCGCCCGCGATTCCCTGACTATCTGCTGGATGTCGATGCGCGCCGCCATCCAGCCAAAGCCGAAGAACAGCGGCAGGAGGCCGAGCAGCCACCAGTTCTCGAACTCCATGGCTCAGAGACCCGGCGGCGGCAAGGTGGCCTGTTCCACGGGTGTTTTCTTCCTCAGCAGCGAAATCTCACGCCGCTGTCTCAGCACCGTGCCGAGGAGCGCCAGGATGCCGAACAGCGCCCCCGCGGCGAAGAAGGCGAACAGCACCGCTACCAGCGGCGCCTGCAGCACCAGGTCGAAGTAGAAGCGCAGCGTCACCGGCTCGACGTTCTTCGCGGCGAACGCCACGAGCAGCAGGAACACGAACAGCCGGACCGACCAGGTGACGAGACGCATGACGCCGGCGCCGGCGCCCTATCGCGCGGGCTGCGAGGCGCGCTCCTGCGGTACGGGGGCGGGCTCGGCGGTGGCCGAGTCGACTCGCTCGCGCAGCTCCTTGCCCGCCTTGAAGTGCGGCACGTACTTCTCGGGAACCTGCACCTTCTCGCCGGACTTCGGGTTGCGGCCAGTGCGCGGCGGCCGGTAGTTCAAGCCAAAGCTGCCGAAGCCGCGGATCTCGATGCGGTTGCCGGCGAGCAGCGCCTGCGTCATCGCATCGAGGATCATCTTCACGGCGTACTCGGCGTCCTTCGCCACGAGCTGCGGGTAGCGCTGCGCAAGGCGCGCGATCAGTTCCGACTTGGTCATGGCGACCGTTCCCCCCTTTGACACGTTCGCTCGCGCTTATTGCTGCGGCGTGTTGCTCTTGTCGAGCTTGGCGCGCAGCAGCGCGCCGAGGTTGGTCGCGCCGGCGCTCGCCGCGGCGTTCTCCGTGCGCAGCTGCTTCATGGCATCGGTTTCCTCCGAGAGGTCCTTCGCCTTCACCGACAGGTTGATGGAGCGGTTCTTGCGGTCGACGTTGATGATCATCGCCTGCACCGCGTCGCCTTCCTTGAGCACCGTGCGCAGGTCCTCGACGCGGTCGCGCGAGAACTCGGAGGCGCGCAGGTAGCCCTCCACCTCGCCCGAGATCGTCACCACCGCGCCCTTGGCGTCGAGGGACTTCACCGTGCCGCTCACCACGCTGTTCTTCTCGTGGCTGGCGATGAAGTTGGTGAACGGGTCGCCTTCGAGCTGCTTGATGCCCAGCGAAATCCGCTCGCGCTCGACGTCGATGGAGAGCACCACCGCCTCGACGTCCTCGCCCTTCTTGAAGTTCTTCACCGCCTCCTCGCCCGGCGCGGACCAGGAGAGGTCGGAGAGGTGCACCAGGCCGTCGATGCCGCCGGGCAGGCCGACGAAGACGCCGAAGTCGGTGATGGACTTGATCTGGCCCTTCACCTTGTCGCTCTTCTTGTACTCGCGGGCGAAATCCTCCCAGGGGTTGGGCATGCACTGCTTCATGCCGAGCGAGATGCGGCGGCGCTCCTCGTCGATCTCGAGGATCATCACTTCCACCTCGTCGCCGACCTGCACCACCTTGGAGGGATGCACGTTCTTGTTGGTCCAATCCATCTCGGAGACGTGCACCAGGCCCTCGATGCCCGACTCGACCTCCACGAAGGCACCGTAGTCGGTGAGGTTCGTGACTTTGCCGAACAAGCGCGTGCCTTGCGGATAGCGCCGGCCGATGCCGACCCAGGGATCCTCGCCGAGCTGCTTGAGGCCCAGCGACACGCGGTTCTTCTCCGCGTCGAACTTCAGCACCTTGGCGGTGACCTCGTCGCCGACGTTCAGCACTTCGGAGGGATGCTTCACGCGCCGCCAGGCGAGGTCGGTGATATGGAGCAGGCCGTCGATGCCGCCGAGGTCGACGAACGCGCCGTAGTCGGTGATGTTCTTGACGATGCCCTTGACGGTGGCGCCCTCCTGCAGCGTGGCGAGCAGATGCTCGCGCTCGGCGCCCGCGGTCTCCTCGAGCACCGCGCGGCGCGACACGACCACGTTGTTTCTCTTGCGGTCGAGCTTGATGACCTTGAACTGCATCTGCTTGCCCTCGTAGGGCGTGGTGTCCTTCACCGGCCGCAGGTCCACGAGCGAGCCGGGAAGGAAGGCGCGGATGCCCTTCGCCATGACGGTGAGGCCGCCCTTCACCTTGCCGGTGATCACGCCCTCGACCTTCTCGCCGGTCTCGAGCGCCTTCTCGAGCTCGAGCCATGCCGCCATGCGCTTCGCCTTGTCGCGGGAGAGGCGGGTCGAGCCGTAGCCGTCCTCGAGCGCCTCGATGGAGACACTGACGAAATCGCCGACCTTGACCTCGACCTGGCCGGCGTCACTGCGGAATTCTTCGATCGCGATCGTGCTTTCGGACTTCAGCCCCGCGTTCACCACCACGAAGTTGTCGTCGATGCTCAGGACCTCGGCGGTGATGACCTCGCCGACGCGCATCTCCTTGCGGTTGAGGCTCTCCTCGAAGAGCGCCGCAAAGGATTCACCGGAAGGCTGGGAGGACTGCTGGGCTGGGGATATACTGGCCATGTAGAAAAAAACCTTTTCAAACCGCCGGCTTGCGATCAGCGTGGCGGGCTAAGTTGAACACCGGACGGGCGTTCCAGCCGCGTCCACCCAAAGCGGCATCAGCCGCGTTTACTTTCCCTTCCCCGGAACCAGCCGACGATGCGGCCGACCACTTCGTCGATTGAAAGTGCCGAAGAATCGAGCACTTGCGAATCGGGCGCGGGAATCAACGGCGCGACGGGACGGCTCCGGTCCCGCGCATCCCGTTCTTCAAGGTCCCGGGAAAGGGATGCAAGGTTAGCAGCGATTCCTTTGTCTATC
>JAQSVY010000370.1 GCA_029266935.1 Burkholderiales bacterium | reverse complement strand
CGTGCCGACCACGATCATCGGCGCCAGGCAGTTGGGCAGCAGGTGGCGGAAGACGATGCGCGAGGCGGGCAGCGCCAGGCACTTCGCCGCCTCCACGTACTCCTTGCGCCGCTCGACCAGCGCGGAACCGCGCACGGTGCGCGCGTAGTAGGCCCACTGCACGAGGATGAGCGCGATCATCACCTTGTCGGCGCCGCGGCCGAGGATCGCCACCAGGATGAGCGCCACCAGGATCGCCGGGAAGGAGAGCTGCAGGTCGACGACGCGCATGATGAGCGCATCCACCCAGCCGCCGCGGTACGCCGCGAGGAGCCCGATCGCCGTGCCGATGGCGAGCGCGACGATGCCCGAGGCCACGCCCACACCGAGGCTGATGCGCAGACCGTAGAGGATCGCGCTCCACATGTCGCGTCCGGCGCCGTCGGCGCCGAGCCACATCAGGAACCCCGCCGAGTTGCGCTCGCCGGGCGCGAGCCGCGCGTCCATCACCGTGACCGTGGCCAAGTCGTAGGGATTCTGCGGCGCGAGCAGCGGCGCGAACAACGCCATCACGACGATCATCACCAGTGCGGCAAAGGCCCCCGTGGCGACGCGGCTCGCGAAGAACTCCGCAGCGAGCCGCCGAAAGGGCGTCTCCGGCTTCTGGACGATCGGCAGCGCTTCGGCGGGGGCGCTCATGCCTTCATCTCCCGCAGCCGCACCCTCGGATCCAGTGCCGCATAGAGCAGGTCGACGACGAGGTTGATGACCACGAACATCAGCACGGTGATGACGAGGTAGGCGACGACCACCGGCCGGTCGAGGCGAAGACGGTCTCGGTGACCACCGAGAAGGCGATCAGGCCGCCGAGCTCGAGGCCGAGCACGGTGACCACAGGCACGAGGATGTTCTTCAGCACGTGTACTAGCACCACTCGGGAGGGAGCCAGGCCCTTGGCGCGCGCGAACTTGACGTAGTCCTGCAGCGCCGCCTCGCGCGTGCCGGCTCGGGCGAGGCGGGTAACGAGCGCCATCTTGAAGAGCGCGAGGTTGATCGCCGGCAGCGCGAGGCCCGTCATGATGGCGCGGCTCGCCGGCGACTCGGGCTTGAGGCCGGCGTACATGCCCAGCGGGATGCCGACGATGACCGCGAGGAGGAACGCGGCGAAGGCGAGCTCGAGCGTCGCCGGCATGCGATCGAGGATCAGCTTCAGCGCCGGCTCGCCGTGCACGAAGGAGTTGCCGAGGTCGCCGCGCGCCGCGTTGGCGAGGAAGTGCAGGTACTGCTCGTGCAGCGGCCGGTCGAGGCCGAGCTTCTGGATGAAGCGGTCGATCTCCGCCTGCGTCATCTCGTCGGAGATCAGGATGTGCACCGGATCCCCGACCACGTTGACGCCGACGAACACCACCAGCGACATCACCAGAACCACCACCAGGCTCTGCAGGATGCGCCGGAGGATGAAGACCACCCGCGGGCCTCCTCAGTTGGCCTTGGCGATGTCCCCGGCCAGCGTGCGCTCGTCGGTGCGCGGCTTGTAGGTGAAGCCCTTGCGCATCGCCCAGGTGTTCACCTGATAGTGCAGCGGGATGATGCCGACGTCCTCGATGGCGACCTCGGTGGCGCGCGCCAGCAGCTCCTGGCGCTTCGCGTCGTCGACGGTGGCGAGCGCGTCGTTGATCAGCTTGTCGACCTCGGGGTTGGAATAGCGGCCGCGGTTCGACGGCCCCATGCCCTTCTCGCGGCTGAACGTGGCGAGCAGCGACTTGAGCGGCGAGGACGCCTCGCCCGTGCCCGAGCCCCAGCCGACCAGGATGAAGCTGAACTTCGGCCCCTTGTCGGGCGAGCCGGTGGAGGCCTCGCGGAAGAACACGCCCTGCGTCATCGTCACCACCTGGGTGTCGATGCCGTTGCGCGTGAGCATCTGCCCGACCGCCTCGGCGATCTTCGCGTCGTTCGGGTAGCGGTCGTTGGGCGAGTGGATGGTGAGGCGAAAGCCGTTGGGCACGCCGGCCTCGGCGAGGAGCTTCTTCGCCCCCGCCGGGTCGTAGGCCACCGGCTTCAGCTTCTTGCTCACGCCGAAAAAGCCGTCGGGCAGGAGCTGCCCCGCCTTCACCGCCTGGCCTTCCATCACGCGGCTGACGATCGCGTCTCGGTCGATCATCTTCGACACGGCGGTGCGCACGCGCCGGTCGCGCAGCGGATTCCTGATCGCGCCGCCGTCCTTCGCCTTCACGAACGGCGAGTCGTCCCGGAAGTGGTCGAGGTGCAGATAGATGATGCGGTTGGAGACGGTCTGCGCGATGGTGAGTTTCGGGTCCTTCTTCAGGCGCTCCATGTCGGTGGCCGGCACCTCGTCGATCAGGTCGACGTCGCCCGCGAGCAGCGCCGCGACGCGCGAGGGGTCGGACTTGATGCCGCGGAACACCACGCGCGCCCAGTCGAGATGATGAAGATCTGCGACACGTCGTTCGGCATGAGCGGGTAGGGCGCGGCCGTCTTGATGTGCACCGTGTGGTCGTCGACCTTGGTGAGGGTCTTGCCCTTCGCGTAGATGCCGAAGCTCGAGGGGCTGCCCTCGACGTTCGGCGCGCGCTCGAAGCTGAAGAGGACGTCGTCGGCGGTGAACGGCGTGCCGTCGTGGAATTTCACGTTGCGCCGCAGCTTGAACTCCCAGGTCGTGTCGTCGATCGCCTTCCACGACTCGGCGAGGCCGGGCTGCAGGCGCTGGCGCTCGTCCTGGTCGACCAGGTACTCGAAGATGTGGCTGAGCATCGAGTTGTTGGGCGTCAGGTTGTGGAAGTGCGGGTCCATCGACGTCGGCTCGGCGGCGACGCCGAGGCGAAGCTCCTGCGCGGTGGCGGCCGTGCACAGCGCGAGCGCGGCCAGGACAGCGGCGATGCGGCATACGAAGTTCATGGATTCCTCCTCCCGGGCATTATGCGATAGCTGGCAAGCCAGTAGTACTGATAGCGGGTGACCCGCACCTGCGAACCGAATCGGCCCAGGCGCCCCTCGAGCTCGCCCTCGGCCGGGAAATTCTTCAGCACCTCGTGGCGGCTGCCGTCGGCGAGGCGGCGCTCCTGGTAGGTGTTGCCGGCGGCGTCGCGCCTTGCGAGGGGGGTGCTGTTGCCCTCGACGTACAGGTTGTCCATGAACGCGACCCGCGCGCCGGGGGCGAAGCGCTCGTGCAGGCCCGCCAGGAAAGAGTCGATCTTTTCCAGGGGGATGTGCGACCACCAGAACCCGGCATAGCAGCCGGAGAACTTCTGCGGCCAGGCGGGCAGGTCGTAGGCGTCGCCTTGCCGGAAATCCACGTTCTGCTTCGCGTAGGCCTTGCTGCGCGCGATTTCCAGCGTCTCGACCGCGTAGTCGACCGCGAGGACCGACTTCGCCCGCGCCGCGATGAGCGGCGTCCAGTAGCCGGTGCCGCAGGCGATCTCGAGCACCGTCTCGCCTTCAAAGAGCGCCGGGATGTCGGCGCGCAGCTTCTCGAGGTCGGCCTGCCGCTCGGGCTTGTCGTAGATGCGCTCGTACTCCTTCGCCCGCTGCGCGTAATACGCTTGCATTCGGCTATCCTACCGTGATGGTGCC
>JAQSVY010000121.1 GCA_029266935.1 Burkholderiales bacterium | reverse complement strand
TCAATCTCGACTTTCGCGGGCGCGAGCTTCATGATGCGATTCTAAGAAACGGGAGCGTGAAATGGGAGAGCAACTGAAGGTCGTGGACCAGATGACGACGACCGCCGTCGATCTGGCGCTCAGGTTCGGGCCGAAGCTGGTCGTGGCGCTCGTCATCCTCGCCGCCGGGGTCTTCGCCGCGCGCTGGGCGGGCCGGGCCTTGCGCCGCGCGCTCGGCAAGTTCCAGCTCGAGCCGCCGGCGCGCGCGCTGACGGAGCGTCTGGCGCAGGCGCTGGTGTTCGCGCTGTTCGTCATCATCGCCCTGCAGAACCTCGGCGTGGAGCTGCTGCCGCTCATCGCGGGCCTGGGCATCGCCGGCGCGGGCATCGCGCTCGCCATGCAGGGCGTGCTGGGCAACGTCGTGGCCGGGCTGACGATCATCTTCTCGCGCCCGTTCCGCGTCGGCGACTACATCTCGATCGTCGGCGAGGAAGGGGAGGTGCTGGAGGTGAGGCTCTTCACCACCACCCTCGGCCACGCCGACCGCTCGCGCGTGGTGATCCCGAACCGCAAGATCGTCGGCGAGATCCTGCACAACTACGGCACCGTGCGGCAGCTTTCGCTCGACGTGACCTTGGCCCACGACACCGATGTGGGGCTCGCGGAAACCGTCATCGTCGAGGCCCTGCGCGCCAATTCCCGCGTCCTCGACGACCCGGCGCCCCTCGTCGCGGTGCGACGGCTGTCGGACGCCGGCATCGTGTTCGCCGTGGCGCCCTGGGTGGAGGTCACCGACTACGTGCCCGCGACGGGCGAGATCAACCAGGCCATCCTCGAGGCTTTCCGCAGCCGCAATATCGCGATTGCAGTGCCGCAGCGGGAAATCCGCGCCGCGACGAGCAGCGCCTACCTAAGGCGCCCGGACGAGCGCCTTGCAGGTCGCGATGCTGCGTAGGTGCCGGTCGCGCATGCCCTGGATGAGATAGCGCACGTCCTCGCGCCCGATGCGCGGCAACGCCTTCTCGAACTCCTTGACCGCCCAGCCCAGGCCCCGGATCAGGAACGCGATGCGCTCGCTGGGGTCCTTGACGGCGATCGCCTTGTCGTAGAACCCGCCGGTGGCGTGGCTGTATGGCGTGCCGGTGCGCTTGAGCATCTCGCCGATCATCGAGCAGTTGTGCGCCTCGTCGGCCTGCACCTTGCGCAGCGCCGCCCACTCCTCGCCGTGGCGCGGCCAGTCGTCCATGAACGCCACCAGCGCCTTGGCGCCCGCGCGCTCGGCCTCGAGCATGGCGTTCAGGAACTCGGAGAGCTCTTTCTCAGTGAAGCTTGACGTACTCGTATTCCACCGGAAGGTTGTTGATGCCGCGGTCGGGCGGCGCCACCCAGGAGGCCATTTTGCCCGGCTCGATCACCTTGTGCATCAGCGAGCGCACGAACGCTTTGTCGGCTTCCGACGGGACCCAGGCCGGAAGCTGTTTCGCAAACGCCTCTTTATCCATCAATTTGCCGGCCGGGTCGACAGGTAAACCGGCCCAGGCGCCGATGGACCGGCGGAACTGCGGCGCGGGCAGGGTGAGACGGAAGGCGTGGCCGGCGCGCTCGATGACGCGGTTCCAGCGCTTCAGGCCGATCTCGCAGTCCTTGAGGTAGGACTCGCGCATGATCTCGTTGAGGGCGTTCAGCATGGGCACGTCCTGATCGCCTTCGGGCATGCGCAGGTGGAAAGAAGCATTTCTCAAAACATGGTCCTCATACTGGCTCTCGTCCGGGCGGCCCTTGAGGCCGTGGGCGAAGTTGGCGGCAGAGTTCGACGAGATCTCCGAGCCGAAGAGATCGAGCGAACTAGAGCACCAGAAGTTAAGATACTTCTGCAAGAGCGGCAGGTCCACCGCGCCATGGGCGCGGATCTTTGCCGGGTCGTCGGTACCGAGCTCCTTCATCACCTCCAGCGTGCGCTTCACCACGCGGCCGATGCCGGTTTCGCCGACGAACATGTGGTGCGCCTCCTCGGTGAGCATGAAGCGGCAGGTGCGCGACAGGGGATCGAACGCGGACTCGGCGAGGCTTTTCAGCTGGTACTTGCCGTCGCGATCGGTGAAGTAGGTAAAGCAGAAGAACGACAGCCAGTCCGTCACGGGTTCGTTGAAGGTGGTGAGGATGCGCGGCTTATCGGCGTCGCCGGAGTGGCGCGCGAGCAGCTCCTCGGCTTCCTCGCGGCCGTCGCGGCCGAAGTAGGCGTGGAGCAGGTAGACCATCGCCCAAAGGTGCCGGCCTTCCTCGACGTTCACCTGGAAGAGGTTCCGCAGGTCGTAGAGGGAAGGGCAGGTGTGGCCGAGCAGGCGCTGCTGCTCGACGGACGCGGGCTCGGTGTCGCCCTGGGTGACGATGAGGCGGCGCAGCGTCGAGCGGTACTCGCCCGGGATCTGCTGCCACACCGGCTGGCCCATCTGGTCGCCGAAGCCGATGGTGCGGTTGGGTACCTGGTCGGCGAGGAAGATGCCCCAGCGGTAGTCGGGCATCTTCACCGCGCCGTACTGCGCCCAGCCCTGCGCGTCGACCGAGACCGCGGTGCGCAGGTAGACGTCGGCGGCCTGGAAGTCGGTCGGCCCCATTTCGCCCCACCACTGCAGGAAGTGCGGCTGCCAGTGCTCGAGCGCGCGCTGCAGCGTGCGGTCGCTCACCAGGTTGACGTTGTTGGGGATCTTTTCCGAATAGTTGATGCCGCTCATTAGACTCTTTCCCAGTTGAATTTGGCTTTCGCGCCGGTGCCGTAGACCTTCAATGCGCCTTGTTCGCCGACCGCGTTGGGCCGGTTGAAGATCCAGTTCTGCCACGCCGTCAGCCGGCCGAAGACGCGCGTCGACATGGTCTCGGGGCCGGCGAAGCGCAGGCTAGCCTCCATGCCGGTGAGCGCGTCCGGGCTCATGCTCGCGCGCTCCTCGATGGCGATGCGCACCTCGTCCTGCCAGTCGATGTCGTCGGGCGTGGATGTGACGAGGCCCAGCTGCATCGCTTTCTCAGAACCCATCAGTTCATTCTTTGGTAACGCGGGTAATTCGCCGCCGTAGCGGGTCTCTAGGCGCGACAGACCGTTGGCCATCGGGTAGGCGCCAAAGTTCATGGCGGAGAGCGCAATTTGCGGGCCGTCCTCCACATCGAGCATGTAGCTGCGGTCGGCGGTGAGCGCGAGCTCCATCAGGGTTCCCGCGAAGCAAGATCCGGTCTCGATCACGGCGAACATCGAGCGCGAAGAAACGTCGAAGCGCGAGAACACGCGGCGCAGGTAGCCGACGGTCTCCCGCACGAGCCAGTCAGATGAATTGGAGTTCAATAATTCGTCAAGTTCCAGAACCTTTTTCGCATCGCCTTGGGTCTTGAGGATCCACAGGCCGATGTGGAGCTGGTTGTGGCGCAAGTCGAGGACGGCGCGGTCGAGCTCGCGCGCGAGGCGCAGCGGATACCAGTCGGCGCTGCGCTCGAGCTTGGCGTCCTGCGGGCCTTTGACCGTCAGCGTGGCAGTGCGGGTGCCGCTATCGATCTGCACGTCAATCAAGCGATTGGAACCGAGTTCTTTCAACAAAACCCCTTCGCCGCCCGGGCGGTCCGACTGCTTCGCCAGCTCCAGAGCGCGCGCCTTCACCATCTCGGCAAACTGCTGCGGCTTGGCGACGTGGTCGATGAGCTTCCACTGCTTCGCGCGGTCGGCGCGCACGCCTTCGGCGGTGGTGCAGAAGACGTCGGCGAGGTCCCGCCTGACCTTTCTCTTGTCGACCAGTCTCGTCAATCCGCCCGTGCCGGGCAATACGCCCAACAGCGGCACTTCGGGCAGGCTGACGGTCGAAGATCGGTCGTCGATCATCGCGATCTCGTCGCAGGCGAGGGCGAGCTCGTAGCCGCCGCCGGCCGTGGTGCCGTTCAGCGCGGCGATGAACTTGAGCCCGGATTGCCGGCTCGAGTCCTCGATGCCGTTGCGCGTCTCGTTGGTGAACTTGCAGAAGTTGACCTTGGAGGCGTGGCTCGAGTGGCCGAGCATGTAGATGTTGGCGCCGGAGCAGAACATGCGGCTCTTGCCGCTGGTGATGACCACCGCCTTCACCTCGGGGTGCTCGAAGCGGATGCGGTTCAGCGCGTCGGCGAGCTCGATGTCGACGCCGAGGTCGTAGCTGTTGAGCTTGAGCTTGTAGGCCGGGTCGAGCCCCTTGTCCTCGGCGACGTCGAGCGCGAGGGTCGCGACCGGGCCGTCGAAGGAGAGCTTCCAGTGGTTGTAGCGGTCGGGCTGGGTGTCGAAGGAGATCATGGGGTGACCAGTGAGCGGAGTTCGGCGAGGCTTGCCCGCGTGGATTTCCTTGAGGTGTCGAGGACTGCGTCGGCGCGGCCGTAGAGGTCGTCGCGGTCCTCGAGGAGCTTGCGGATCTCCTCGAGCGCCGCCGAGCGCCCTTTGAACGGACGCATGTCGCCCTGGGCGATGACGCGCGCCATGTGCTCTTCGGGCGAGGTCTTCAGCCACACGCACAGGCAGCGCTCGCGCAGCAGCCGGTAGTTGTTGGAATCGGTGACGAGGCTGCCGCCGGTAGCGATCACGGCGCGGCTCTCATGCGCGAGCACGCGCTCCAGGGCACGACGCTCGAAGCGGCGGTAGGCATCCTGGCCGTACATGGCGAACACTTCGCCGAGCTTCGCCCCGGCTTCCTTCTCGACTTCGCGATCGAGCTCGATGAAGGGCATCTTCAAGGCTTCAGCAAGTTTTGCCCCGAGCGTGGACTTCCCGGCGCCCCGCAGGCCGACCAGGGCGATCGGCTTCTCCTGCGCGTGCTCCTCGCGCACCAGGCTCTCGACCGTCACGCCCATGGCGCGCGCCACCTTGCGCAGCAGCAGCACCGAAATGTTGCCTTCGCCGGCCTCGAGCTGGGCGAGGTAGCGCTCCGAGACGCCGGAGGCGGCGGCGAGCTGTTTGCGCGTCGTGCCGTGGCTCGTGCGCCAGGCGCGCACGCGGTTGCCGAGGCGCGCCAGGTACGCGGTCTCCTGCTGCTCTGTGGTTAAGGGGGCATTCATGAAGTATATTGCTTGACCGGAGATTGTAGGCTGCAATATAGTTTCGGGTCAATGGCGATCAAGATCACCATCCTCGTCGGCACGATGACCGGCACGGCGCAGCTGTGCGCGCAGGAAATGGAGCTCGCGCTCGACGATGGCGACACGACGGTCGAGACGCTGCTCATGGAGAAGGCCGACGTCTCGGTGTTCTCGCGAGAAGGCGTTTTCCTCGTCTGCACATCGACTTACGGCCAGGGCGACGTGCCGGACAACGCGCGCGCGCTCTACGAGCAGCTGCAGAAGGAGCGGCCGAACCTGTCGCACGTTCGCTACGGCGTGTTCGGGCTGGGCGACCGCACCTACGCCGAGACCTTCAACTTCGGCGGCAAGCGCTTCGACGAGATCCTCGCCGAGCTCGGCGCCGAGCGCATTGGCGAGCGCCA
>JAQSVY010000120.1 GCA_029266935.1 Burkholderiales bacterium | reverse complement strand
TTTGACATGATAAGCGCTAGCGCCGGGCGAGGCGGGTCGATCCTCTCCTGCTCCGACACACCGGTACTTTACACAGGATTGACCGCGCGGCGGACCCTCAGGACTGGTGGATAAAATGCATCAATCTCTCTGGCGCTCGTGCTTCCATTGCACGTCGCTGCGCCCAGCATGGCGGTTGAGTAGCCGCGCTGCGACGAACAGCAGGTCGGACAGGCGGTTGAGATAGCGCCGGCCGGCGTCCGCTACTTTCTCATGCTGCGCCAGCGCGACGAGGCTGCGCTCGGCGCGCCGGCACACGGTGCGCGCAAGGTGCGCGACTGCCGCGGCGCGAGTGCCGCCGGGAAGGATGAATTCCTTAAGCGGCGCGAGGCCGGCGTTCCACGATTCCAGGCGCCCCTCCAGCGCCAGAATCCTTTCTTCCTTCAGAATCGAGTGACCCGGGATGCTGACTTCGCCGCCGAGGTCGAGCAGGTCCTGCTGCACCTCGCCGAGCGCCTCGCGCAGCTCGGGCGGCACTTCCTCGGCGAGCACCAGGCCGATCGCGCTGTTCAGCTCGTCGAGGTCGCCGAGTGCGGCGATGCGCGGGTTGTGCTTCGGCACCCGCGTGCCGTCTCCGAGCCCGGTGTCGCCGGCGTCGCCGGTGCGCGTGGTGATCTTCGAGAGGCGATGGCCCATGGACGATTATAGGTCTTCTTTTTTTCGCACTTCGCTTTCCAGGCGGCCGCGCGCGAGCGTGGTGGAGATGCGGCTGCCTTCGCGCACCCGCGCGGCATCGCGCAGCACTTCGCCGGACGCGTCGCGCGTGATGCTGTAGCCGCGCGCAAGCACCGCCCCCGGGTCGAGGCTGCCGAGAGACGCCTGCAGCCGCTCCAGGCGCGCCTGCGAGCGGTGCACGCAATGCGAAAGCGCGAAGGCGAGGCGGGCCTGGAGCTGCAGCACGAACTCGCGGTGCGTGCGCAGGCGTGCCGCGGGGTGCACGAGGCGCCGCGCCCAGCCATCGACCGTCTGCGCGGCGGTCTCGATGCGCCGGCGCATTTCCCGCGCGAGGCAGCGCGCGCAGTCGGCTAGCCGCGCGAGCAGCTCGGCGCGCGAAGGGCTGGCGAGCTCGGCCGCCGCTGTCGGCGTCGGCGCGCGCCGGTCCGCGGCGAAATCGGCGATGGTGAAGTCGCCCTCGTGGCCGACCCCCACCACCACGGGAATGCGCGAGGCGCGGATCGCTCGCGCCACGGCTTCCTCGTTGAACTGCCAGAGGTCCTCGATCGAGCCACCGCCGCGCACCAGCAGCAGCACGTCGCACTCCGCGCGTGCACTGGCGCGCCGCAGCGCGGCGGCGATGCGCTCGGCTGCGCCTTCGCCTTGCACCGGCGCCGGATACACGATCACCTGGATCGCCGGGTTGCGTCGCGCGAGCGTCGTCAGCACGTCGCGCAACGCCGCCGCCGCAACGGACGTCACCACGCCGATCGCGCGCGGATAGGGGGCCAACTCGCGCTTTGCGGCGACATCGAAAAGACCTTCGCGCTCGAGCTTCTCCTTTAACCTCAGAAAGCGCTCATAGAGCGGGCCGAGACCGGCGCGGCGCAGGGCCTCGACGCTGAGCTGCAAGCGGCCTCGCGGCTCGTAGAGCGTCGGCACGGCGCGCACCTCGACCTGGGCGCCGTTGCGCAGCTCCGCGTCGAGGTCGGCGGCGCGGCTGCGGAACATGACACAGTCCACCTGCGCGCCGTCGTCTTTGAGCGTGAAGTAGCAGTGCCCCGAGGGCGCGCGCGAGAAGTTCGACAACTCGCCGCGCACCCAGGCGAGCGGGAAGCGCCGCTCGAGCGTGTCGCGCACGCTGCGCAGCAACTGCGAGACCGTGAGTACCGAAGGGTCCAAGATCGCTGTCAAGAGGGAAGCTGCGCTTTCATTAATCCACATTCTCGCGCGAGTGGCGTGCGCGAGCGACAGAGCGCGCCGCGGAGCCCGATTCTTTGCGCCAAGGGATTGTTTGAACGCGAAAAAGCGCTGCTCAATTTTTGATCGCAACCGTCTCGGCGTGAGACGCGACTACGTTGGACCGCACTATTCATAGTTAATCCACAAACTTATCCACAAGTTTTTGTGGATATCGCGAAATCCACTACAGGTCACCGCTGTGCAACTACGCAACAATCGCGTTTGCTGCGCCGCGGAAACTTGCGGCGCGGCGGTCCTCGCCGTACAGTCGCCGCCGAAGCACACAAGAAAGACAAGGAAACGCGTTGTTCGCCATCATCCAGGCCGCAGGCTGGCCGATCTGGTTCCTGCTCCTTGCTTCCGTCATCGCCGTGGCCCTGATCATCGAGCGCGCGGTATCGCTACGGACAGGCAACATCGTCCCGCCGACGCTCTTCGAGCAGGTGGTCGCCGTCTACCAGCGCCAGGGAGTATCCGACGAGGTGCTGGAAAAGCTCGCCAAGGATTCGCCCCTCGGCACCGTGCTCGCCGCCGGTCTGCGGAACCACAAGAGCTCGCGCTACGTGATGAAGGAAGCGATCGAGGAGGCCGGCCGAGGCGTGGCGCACGACCTCGAGCGCTTCCTTACCACCCTGGGCACGATCGCTACCGCGGCGCCGCTGCTCGGCCTGTTCGGCACCGTGATCGGCATGATCGAGATCTTCGGCTCACAATCGCCCACCGGCACCAATCCTCAGCAGCTTGCGCACGGCATCTCGATCGCGCTCTACAACACCGCCTTCGGCATCGGCATCGCCATCCCCGCACTGATCTTCTACCGCCACTTCAAGAACAAGGTCGATACGCTGGTCGTGGAGATGGAGCAGCAGGCCGGCAAGCTGGTCGACGTCATTCACGGCGAGCGCGCGGCGTGAACTTCCAGCGCGGCCAGGAGAAGGAGCCTCTCGAGATCAACCTCGTGCCCATGATCGACGTGATGCTGGTGATCCTGATATTCCTCATGATCACGACCACCTACTCGAAGTACACCGAACTGCAGATCAGCCTGCCGACCGCCGCGGCCGAGACCCAGCCCGAGCGGCCGAACGAGGTCACGGTGCTCGTGAACGCACAGGGCCAGTACGTGGTCAATCGCGCGGCGGTGCCGTTCCGCGGCGTCGAGCAGCTCGCCGACGAGCTGCGCCGCGCCGGCGCGGCGCAGAAGGATTCCATCGTCGTGATCAGCGCCGATGCCGCTGCCACGCACCAGGCAGTCATCCGCGTGATGGAGGCCGCGCGCATCGCGGGCGTTACGCAGATCACTTTCACCACGCAGTCGAACAAGTAGTGAGGCACTGGTACCGCCGCAGCGCCTTTGCCTGGCTGCTGTGGCCGGCGAGCCTGGTGTTCGGTTTTCTCGTACTCTTCAGGAAGACCCTTTACCGGGTTCGTCTGCTGAAAAGCGTCCACCCGGGTATTCCTGTGATCGTGGTCGGCAATTTGGTCGCCGGCGGCAGCGGCAAAACCCCCCTGGTGCTGTGGATCGCAGAGTTCCTGAAAAGCAAAGGCTGGTCGCCGGCAATCGTCTCTCGCGGGTTCGGTGCCCGCTTGGAGGCGCCGCGGGCGGCCACCGTCGTCTCGGGAGCGACCGAAGTCGGCGACGAGCCGGTCCTGCTCGCACGCCGCAGCGGCTGCCCGGTGTGGGTCGGCCCCGACCGCGTGCGCGTCATCGAGGTCCTGCGCGCCCAGCATCCCGAGGTCGACGTGGTGATCCTCGACGACGGGCTGCAGCACTACCGCCTGCGCCGGGACCTCGAGATCGCGGTCGTGGACGCGCGCGGCTTCGGTAACGGTTTCCTGCTGCCCGCCGGGCCGCTGCGCGAGCCGCCCTCGCGCCTGCGCTCGGTGGGCGCCGTGGTTTCCCATGAATCTTCGATAACGGGATATTCCATGAAGCTCGACGGCGAGACCCTGCACCGAATGGCCGACGCGCGCGAGCGGTGCAGCGTTCGCGATTTCGCCGGGCAGAAGGTGCACGCGGTCGCCGGCATCGGACACCCGAACCGCTTCTTCCTGCACCTCGCACGCCTAGGCTTGAAACCCGTGCCGCATCCGTTCCCGGACCACCATCCCTTCCGGGCCACCGACCTGGAGTTCGGCGACGGGGCCCCGGTGCTGCTCACTGAGAAGGACGCGGTAAAATTGCGCCACACGGCGCGTCCTAACTGGTGGGTTCTCCCGGTGACGGCGCGGCTCGATCCCGCGTTCGGCGACTGGCTCCTGGGAAAAGTGAATGAGTGGCGTCGACCCAAGGCTGCTTGAGATCCTGGTCTGCCCCCTGTGCAAGGGCAAGCTCGCTTACCGCAAGGAGGCGGCGGAGCTCCTCTGCAAGGCCGACCGCCTCGCCTACCCGGTGAAGGACGGGATTCCCGTGATGCTAGAAGACGAGGCGCGGAAGCTGGCAGCCGACGAAGAAGTGGTGTGAAGTGAGCGCGCAGTTTCGCGTCATTATTCCGGCGCGCTACGCCTCCAGCCGTTTTCCCGGAAAGCCCCTCGCCGACCTCGGCGGCCGGCCTATGGTGGTGCGTGTCTGCGAGCAGGCCGCGGCGAGCGGCGCGCAGGTGCATGTGGCGACCGACGACGAGCGCATTGCCGCGGCGGTGCGCGCGGCCGGCTATTCGGCGCTGCGCACCCGCGACGACCACGCATCGGGTACCGATCGTGTCGCCGAGGCGGCGCGCTCGCTGCAGCTTGCCGAGGACGACGTCGTAGTGAACTTGCAGGGCGATGAGCCGCTCATGCCGCCGGCGCTGATCGCCGAGGTGGCTGGCGCACTCGAGCGCGACGCGGACGCGCCCATGGCCACGGCCTGCCACGCGCTGCACGATTCGGCCGAGCGCCGCAACCCCAACGTGGTCAAGGTCGTCCTCGATGGCCGCAACCGCGCTCTCTATTTCTCGCGTGCGCAGATCCCGTACCCACGCGAGGCGGGCGGCCGGTGCTTCCGGCACGCGGGCCTCTATGCCTACCGCGCTGGGTTCCTGCAGCGCTTCACGCGCCTGGAGATTCCCGAGATCGAAAAGACCGAGGCTCTGGAGCAGCTGCGCGCCCTGTGGCACGGCTACGGCATTGCGGTCGTGGTCAGCGAGCGCGCGATACCACCCGGGGTCGACACGTCCGAGGATCTCGAGGCCGTGCGTAGAATGATCCAATGAGGCTCATTCTTCTCGGCCCGCCTGGGGCGGGAAAGGGCACGCAGGCCGCCTTCATCTGCGAGAAGTTCTCCATTCCCCAGGTCTCCACCGGCGACATGCTGCGCACCGCGGTGAAGGCGGGCACGCCGCTCGGGCTGGCGGCGAAAAAAGTGATCGACGCCGGGCAGCTCGTCTCGGACGACATCATCGTCGCGCTGGTGAAGGAGCGCCTGCGCCAGCCCGACTGCGCGCGCGGCTACCTCTTCGACGGCTTTCCGCGCACCATCCCCCAGGCCGAGGCGATGAAGGCGGCGCAGGTGCCGATCGACGCGGTGCTCGAGATCGACGTTCCCGACGAG
>JAQSVY010000119.1 GCA_029266935.1 Burkholderiales bacterium | reverse complement strand
GACGCCGTGTACGCGAGCCAGCGCATCGACATCACCGACAAGGTGATCAAGGCGCTGGACGCCAAGCCGCCCGCGAAGTGACGGCATGCCCGGGGCGCTTACCCTCGGAGAGATCGTCGCGCGCCTCGGCGGCCGCCTCGCCGGGGACCCCGCCACGGTGATCCGCCAGGTCGGCTCGCTCGACAAGGCGGGGGACGGCCAGATCAGCTTCCTTTCCGGGAAAAAGAATGTTTCCAAGCTGGCGGCCACCCGCGCCGCCGCCGTGATCCTCGCCGCGGAGAACGAGAAGCGCACCAGGCTGCCGCGCATCGTGTGCGAGGCGCCGTACGCGTATTTCGCCAGGGTGTCGCAGCTCTTCAACCCGGTCGCCACGCAAGCGCCAGGGATCCATGCCTCGGCGGTTGTGTCCGAGAAAGCAGTCCTTGGAGAGCGCGTTTCGATCGGCGCCGGGTGCGTGGTGGGCGAGGGCGTGGCGATCGGTGACGACAGTTGCCTATATCCCCGGGTGGTCGTCTATCCCGGCTGCTCGCTGGGACGGCGCGTGATCGTGCATTCCGGGGCGGTGATCGGCGCCGACGGTTTCGGCATCGCGCCGGAGGCGGGCCGCTGGGTGAAGATCCCGCAGATCGGCGCGGTGCGAATCGGCGACGACGTCGAGATCGGCGCCAACACCACCATCGACCGCGGCGCGCTAGACGACACCGTGCTCGAAGAGGGGGTGAAGCTCGACAACCTGGTGCAGATCGCGCACAACGTGCGGGTCGGCGCGCACACCGCCATCGCCGGCTGCGCCGGCGTGGCCGGCAGCGCCGACATCGGCGGGCACTGCACTATCGGCGGCGCGGCAGTGATCCTCGGCCACCTGAAGATCGCCGATCACGTGCACATTTCCGCCGGGACGCTCATCTCGCGCTCGATCCTCAAGCCGGGCACCTACACCGGCATCTATCCCTTCGACGAGCACGCTTCATGGACGCGCAGCGCCGCCAGCCTGCGCCGCAAAGGAAAACGCGATGGCTGAGATGGACGTGAACGAGGTGCTCGCGCACCTGCCGCAGCGCTACCCGCTGCTGATGATCGACCGGGTAAAGGCGTGCGAGCCGGGCAAGCGCATCGTGGCGCTGAAGAACGTCTCGGTGAACGAGCCGTACTTCCCCGGGCACTTCCCGCACCGCCCGATCATGCCAGGGGTGCTCATCCTCGAGGCGATGGCGCAGGCAGCCGGGGTTCTCGTGTTCCGTTCGGCGGGCACGCGGCCCGACGAGAAGACCGTGTACTACTACGTCGGCATCGACAACGCGCGCTTCAAGAAGCCGGTGGTGCCGGGCGATCAACTCGAGATCGAGGTGCACCTCGAGCGTCATCTGCGCGGCATCAGCCGCTTCCGGTGCGAGGCCAGGGTGGAAGGCAAGGTGGTCGCCGAGGCCACCATCCTGTGCTCGATGCGCGCCATCGCGCCGGCATGACCACGGCAGTCCATCCCAGCGCGATCGTCCATCCCGGGGCGCGCCTCGCGGCGGGGGTGGAGGTCGGGCCTTATTCGATCGTCGGGCCGAAGGTCGAGGTGGGCGAGGGCAGCTGGATCGGCTCGCACGTGGTGCTCGACGGGCGCACGCGCATCGGCCCGGGCAACAAGGTTTTCCACTTCGCCTCGATCGGCGCGCCGCCGCAGGACAAGAAGTACGCGGGCGAAGACACCGCAGTCGAGATCGGCGCGCGCAACACCATCCGCGAGTACGTAACCATCAACCGCGGCACCGCGCTGGACGTCGGGGTGACCCGCGTGGGCGACGACAATTGGATCATGGCCTACGTGCATGTCGCGCACGATTGCCAGATCGGCAGCCACACCATCTTCGCCAACGCCTGCCAGCTTGCCGGGCACGTGACCGTGGGCGACTGGGCGATCTTCGGTGCCACCACGCTCGTGCACCAGTTCGTGCATATCGGCGCGCACGCCTTCACCGGCATGGGCACCTACCTGCCGCAGGACCTGCCGCCCTTCGTCACCGCCGCGGGCAACATGGCGCAGCCTTACGGCATCAACAGCGAAGGCCTGAAGCGCCGCGGCTTCACCCCCGAGACGATCAATGGCCTGAAGCGCGCCTACCGCACGCTCTACCGCAAGGGACTGAGCCTGGAGGAGGCGCGGCGCAAGCTCGAGGCGCAGGCGGCCGAATGCCCGCCGGTGCGCGAGATCCTGGGTTTTCTTTCGCGAAGTAAGCGGGGCATCATCCGCTAGTAATGATCAAACGCGGCATCATCCGCTAGTGAGCGACGTGCTGCGCGTCGGCATGGTGGCCGGCGAGGCTTCGGGGGACCAGATCGGCGCGCACCTGATGGTGGCGCTGAAGGCGCGACGCGAGCCGATCCTGTTCGCCGGCATCGGCGGGCCGAAGATGGCCGCGCGGGGCTTCGAGTCGCAGTACCCCATGGACAGGCTCTCGGTGCGCGGCTACACAGAGGCGCTGCGCCATTACCGGGAAATCATGTCGATCCGCCGGCGCCTGGGCACGGCGCTGATCGCCGAGCGGCCGGACCTGTTCATCGGCGTCGACTCCTCCGACTTCAACCTTGGCCTCGAGCGCCGGCTGAAGGACGCCGGGATCCCCACTGTGCACTACGTCAGTCCCTCGGTCTGGGCCTGGCGCGGCTGGCGCGTGCGCCGCGTGGCGCGCTCGGTGAGCCGCATCCTGGTGATGTTCCCCTTCGAGGCGCCGCTCTACGAGAAGGCCGGGGTGCCGGTCACCTACGTCGGCCATCCGCTCGCCGACATGATCCCGCTCGTCCCGGGCAAGGCCGAGGCGCGCGCGCAACTGCGGCTGCCCGCGCACAAGCTGATCGTTGCGCTGCTGCCGGGCAGCCGGCGCTCGGAGCTGCACCACATGGGCGAGGCTTTCCTCCTCGCCGCGCACCGCTTCCGCCAGGAAGTGCACGACGTGCACTTCGTCTGCCCGACCGTGACGCGCGAGACCCGCGACATGTTCGAGCGCGCGGTGCACGAGCACCAGCGCACGGACCTCCCGCTCACGCTGCTCTTCGGCCATTCGCACGAGGCACTCGCCGCGGCGGACCTGGCGCTCGTGGCGAGCGGCACGGCGACGCTGGAAGCGGCGCTCTTCAAGACGCCGATGGTTATTGCCTATCGGCAGTCTCCGCTAACATGGGCCCTGATGCGCTCGATGCTCTACCTGCCCTACGTCGGCATGCCCAACGTCCTGGCTGGAGAGAAGCTGGTGCCGGAGCTCCTCCAGGGCGAAGCCACGCCCGCCGCGCTCTCCGCGGCGCTGCTCGCTCTCCTGCGCGACACGGCGGCGCAGACGCGCCAGGTCGAGCGCTTCACCGAGTTCCACCATCTGCTGCGCCAGAACACGGCGGAGAAGGCGGCAGACGCAGTTCTTGAAGTGATCAGGGAAAAATGAACCTTCTGGTCTGCGGCGTAGACGAAGCGGGCCGGGGGCCGCTTGCCGGGCCGGTCTATGCCGCTGCCGTCATCCTTGATCCCGAGCGGCGCGTGAACGGCCTTGCCGATTCAAAGGTTCTGCCACATGAGCGCCGCGAGCTCCTGGCGAAGAGAATCAAAGAGCGCGCGGTGGCCTGGTCGGTGGCCTGGGCGAGCGTGGAGGAGATCGACCGGCTGAACATCTTCCGTGCCGCGATGCTGGCGATGCGCCGCGCCGTCGAAACGCTGCCCGTGGCGCCGCAGGAGGCATGGATCGACGGGCAGCACTGCCCGGGGCTGCCGTGCCCGGCTCGCGCATTCGTGGACGGCGACGCGAAGCACCGCATGATCTCGGCCGCCTCGATCCTCGCCAAGACCGAGCGCGACGCTGAGATGGCGCGGCTGCACGAGCGCTTTCCGCAGTACGGGTTCGACAGGCACAAGGGTTATTCGACGCCCGAGCACCTCGACCGCCTCGGGCGCCTCGGCCCCTGCGAGATCCACCGCAAGAGCTTCTATCCGGTGGGGGTGTTCCAGAAGGACCTCTTCGCCGACGCCTGGAAGGGTATGGAGGAGGAGCGCCGCGTGCGCAGCCACGCGCTATATTGCGAAGCCAGGAAGCTCTCGGTCACCCTTGGCCTCAGCCTGGCGGATTTCGACCGCGAACAGCGCCGTCTGAAGCGTGAATACGCGGATGTATTTACCGATCTGGCGGGCGACATGATGCGCCAAGCCAGGACGCAGCTGAAGAGAGATTGATCACCTCGCGGGACAACCCGCGCGTCAAGCGCTGGGCAAAGCTCGCGCAGGACCCTCGGCTGCGCCGCAAGGAGCGCCGCGCCCTCATCGAAGGACCCCACCTCGTCGCGCTGGCAGAGCCACTCGTGCTCCTGGCGAGCGAATCAGGGTTGAAACGAAAGGAAATCCAGGACCTGCTCGCGGGCCGGGAGGCGATCGTCATGGCCGACCGGGTGTTCAAGGCGATTGCCGAGGCGGACACCCCGCAAGGCATCGCCGCCGAGATCGAGATTCCCGAGCCCGGTGCTCCCGTGGCGCCGGCGGTGTTCCTCGAAGGCGTCCAGGACCCCGGCAACGTCGGGACGATCCTGCGCAGCGCCGCCGCCTTCGGCGTGAAAGCCGCGGTCCTCGATGGTGCCTGCGCCGATGCATGGTCGCCGAAAGTGCTGCGCGCCGGGATGGGCGCGCATTTCACGTTATCGATCCAGGAAACGGACGACCTCCGGGACGCGATCGGGAACTTTGCAGGCCGGGTGCTTTGCGCCGTGCCGCGCGGGGGGTTGAACCTCGCCGAAGCCAATCTCTCGGGGCCGATCGGCTGGCTGTTCGGCGCCGAAGGCGCGGGCGTGAGCCCCGGGCTGCAAACGATCGCCGCACAGCGGGTGACGCTACCCATGGCGCCCGGCACGGAGTCGATCAACGTCGGGGCGGCGGCGGCGATCTTCTTCTATGCGGCGTTCTGCGCGGAATCACCTCCCTGGCAGGGAGGCAGCGAACTGGCGAGCGGCGGCTGCCGCTAGTACACCTGCCGCTGGATCCTCAGCTCGCGCAGGATGGTGGTGGCGATTTCCTCGATCGACTTGCTGGTCGAGTTGATGCAGCGGATACCCTCGCGGCGCATCAGCACCTCGGCTTGCTCGACCTCGAAGCGGCAGTTGCCGAGGTCGGCGTACTGGCTGCCCGGGCGGCGCTCGCGCCGGATCTCGTGCAGGCGCTCGGGAGCTATGGTCAGGCCGTAGAGCCGCCCCTTGTTCGTGCGCAGGGCCTCGGGCAGCTTCATGCGGTGGAAATCCTCGGGGATCAGGGGGTAGTTCCCCGCCTTCACACCGAATTGCAGCGCCAGGTATAGGCTGGTCGGCGTCTTGCCGCTGCGCGACACTCCGATCAGGATCACGTCGGCCTGACCCAGCTCGCGGTGCGAGGCGCCGTCGTCGTGCGCCATGGCGAAGTTGATCGCCTCGATGCGCTGCTGGTACTCCTTCTTGTCCATCGCGCTGTGGGAGCGCCCGATCGTA
>JAQSVY010000118.1 GCA_029266935.1 Burkholderiales bacterium | reverse complement strand
CTATTCGCTGCTCGCCGCGCACCGCGTGCCGCCCGGCGGCGCGCCCACCGAGTTCGCCGACATGCGCGCTGCATACGATGCGCTACCGGCAAGCACCAAGGAGAAGATAGCCACGCTCGTCGTCGAGCATTCGGTGTGGGTGTGGCATTCGCGCGCGCTGGCGGGCTTCTCGGAAGTGACGCCGGAGGAGCGCGCTTCTCGCCGAGCTCACTGCGCATGCGACCCAGCCCCAGTTCGTCTATCGGCACGCGTGGCGGCATGGCGACCTCGTCGCCTGGGACAACCTCGCCACCATGCACCGCGGCACGCCGTTCGAAGCCGCGCGACATGCGGCGCACCACCATCCTCGAACGCGCGGCCTGATCCGTCGCCGCGCAGCGACGCTCGTCCCGGTGGCGGCTCGCGCCGCATCGGATTTCGACGCGTCCCGGAGCATCGACCAGAGCGCCTCTACCGTGCCGTCGTCGTCCGGCCAGGCATGCGGCCAAGCCTCGGGCAGCACTTCGGCCCAGGCCGGCAGCGGGCCACGAGGCCCGCTTTCTTTTTATACTCAGCGCGTGCTCGACCTCCTGATCCGCGGCGCCACGATATTCGATGGCAGCGGACGTCCGGGCCGGATCGAGGATGTTGCGGTCTCCCAGGGAAGAATCGTTCCGGCAGGGGGCTCGGCGAAGAAGGTCATCGACGCCGGCGGCCTGGCGCTGATGCCGGGGATCATCGACTTGCACACGCACTACGACGCGCAGGTCACTTGGGATCCCAGGCTCACGCCGTCGGTAGCGCTCGGCGTCACCACCGCGATCCTCGGCAACTGCGGCTTCGGCATCGCGCCGTGCCCGCCGCGGCTCCGGGAGACGATGCTGAAGAACCTGTCGGTGGTCGAGGGCATGGACCTCGATGCGCTGCTCGCCGGCACGCGCTGGGAATTCGAGAGCTTCGCCGACTACCTCGCTGCGCTCGAACGCATCCGCCCTTACGCCAACGTCGGCGTGCTCGCAGGCCACTCGTGCCTGCGCATCGCCGCGATGGGCGAAAAGGCATCCGTCAACAAGACACCGACTGCGTCAGAACTCGAGATGATGAAAGTCCTGCTTCGCGAGGCTTTGAAAGCGGGCGCGGCAGGTTTTGCTTCCTCCTTCTCGCCCAACCACAGCGGCTGGGGCGGGCTGCCGATGCCGTCGACCATCTCGTCCGACGACGAGCTGAAAGCGCTGACGGGCGAGCTGAAGAGCCACGGCAGGGGCATCTTCGTCATCGCCTCGGGCTCGCGCGCCACGCCGGAGTATCTGGAGGCAATCGCCGCCGACACCGGCCGCCCGGCGTTCATGGTGACGGTGCTTACCATGCACAACCGTGCCGCGCCGGGACGAGCGATGGAGTTCTTCCAGCGCTGTGCCGGCGCCATCGGGCGCGGGCGCGAGGTCTACATCCACGCGAACTGCCAGCCGCTTTCGTTCGACTTCAACCTGCGCGATCCGTACATCCTCTATTCGCACGCTGCCTTTGACCGCGTGAAGGCAGCACAGCCGGAAGAAAGAACCGCGATCTACAGAGACGCCGATTTTCGGGAGCGATTGAGGCACAACTTTCTCAAGCCGGCACAAGGCATTCTCTTTTACGGCGATTGGTCGCAGGTCGAGCAGGACGGCGTGCCCGTCACCGAGCTCGCCCGGCGCGCGGGCAAGGATCCGCTCGACTACGTCTTCGATCTGCCGCTCGACACGCAGCTCGTCGCCAAGCTCTACCAGAACGACGATGCGGCAGTGGCGCCGCTGCTCAAGCACCCGGCGGGCGTGATCGCGCTCTCGGACGCCGGGGCGCACCTCATTTATTTCTGCGACGCGGGCTACGGCCTGCACTTCCTCGCGCACTGGGTGCGCGAGACCGGTACCTTCACGCTGGAGGAGGCGGTGCGCCGCCTGACGAGCGACCCGGCGCGCAAGTACCGCATTCCCGGGCGCGGCACCATTGCGCCCGGAAACCATTCTGACCTCGTGCTCTTCGATCCAGCGAGCGTCGGTGTCTCGCCGCTCGAGCGCGTGCGCGATCTGCCGGGCGGCGGCCGGCGCATGATCCGCCACCCGCGCGGCGTGCACGGCGTGTGGGTGAACGGCGTGCGGGTCTTCAACGGGAAGGACTACGAGGCGCTGCCGGCTGGTCCAGGGGTCGTTCTGAGGGAGTTCTCCCCCTAGGGCGCGTTCCTCAGGCAATCCTCCAGTAGCACGAGCGCCCGTGCCGCGAAGGTCCACATGTTCGCTTCGCGCCCGGCGCTTCCCGTCTCGATCGTGATGGCGGCCTCCATCGGCCCGGCCACGGCGATGCAGGCATGGCCGGGAGCGTCGCCGTAGCGGTTCCCGGTGGGCCCGCTCGCCCCGGTTTCTCCCAGCCCCCAGGTCGCACCGAGATTCGCGCGCACGCGTCGCGCGAGGACGAGGGCGAAGGCCTCGGTGGCCGAACGGACCTCTCCTATGTCTTCGCGCGTCAACCCGAGCAGGCCGGCGCGCCCTTTCGGCGTATAGATGATGACGCCGCCCAGGTAATATGCAGATGCCCCGGGCACGGCGACGAGCGCGGCGTTGATGAGCCCGCCCGCCGAGGATTCCGCGATCGCCAGCGTCTGCCCGCGCTGCCTGAGCAGCGCCGCGACCGCCGCCGCCGGCGCGCTACTTGCTCCAGGAATCACGCAGAGACACGGTCCGGTTGAAGGTCTTGTGAGCGAGGTCCGCGACGAAGTAGCCATGGCGCTCGAACTGGAACCGCTGTTCGGCTTCAGCATCGGCGAGCGACGGCTCCAACTGCGCGGCTACCACCCGCACGGAAGCGGGATTCAGATCCTGGACGCCGTCCGGATCCGGCACCTTGAAGAGGCGGTCGTAGAGACGCGCTTCGGCGGCATGCGCCTGTGGTGCGCTCACCCAGTGGATATTTCCCTTCACCTTGAATTTGTCGGCGCCGGGCGAGCCTGAGCGCGAGTCGGGCTCGTAGGTGCAGCGCACCACGCCGTTGTCCATGCCGAGGCACTTCACTACGTAGCCGTAGCGCAGCCGCACCTGGTTGCCGGGGAAGAGGCGGAAATAGCCCTTCGGCGGCGTATCCTTGTAGTCCTCCTGCTCTATCCACAATTCCTTTGAAAAGGGAACCTGGCGCTTCCCCCAGTCGGGCTTCTGCGGATGGTTAGGCACGTCCACCAACTCTTCCTTGCCTGCGGGATAGTTGTCGATCACCAGTTTGAGCGGATCGAGCACCGCCATGCGCCGCGGCGCCACCTCGTTCAGGTGCTCGCGCATGCAATCCTCGAGGACGGAGAACTCGATGCGCTGGTTCGCCTTCGAAACGCCGATGCGCTCGGCGAAAAGGCGGAAACCCTCGGGCGTGTAGCCGCGCCGGCGGGCGCCGGCCAGCGTGGGCATGCGCGGGTCATCCCAGCCGTCCACGTGCTTGTCCTCGACAAGCTCGATCAATCGTCGTTTCGAAAGGACGACGTAGGTGAGATTCAACCTGGCGAACTCGATCTGCTGCGGGAGCGGGCGCTCGAGCAGCCCGCCCTCGGCGAGGCGATCGAGCAGCCACTCGTAGAACGGCCGCTGGTCCTCGAACTCGAGCGTGCACAGCGAGTGCGAAATGCGCTCCACCGCATCCTCGATCGGGTGCGCGTAGGTGTACATCGGATAGATGCTCCACTTGCCGCCGGTGCGGTGGTGCTCGGCGTGCTTGATGCGGTAGAGCACCGGGTCGCGCAGGTTCATGTTCGGCGAGCGCATGTCGATCTTCGCGCGCAGCACGTGCGCGCCGTCCGCGTGCTTGCCGTCGCGCATCTCACGGAAAAGCTTAAGGCTCTCATTTGAGGTTCTGCTTCTGTAAGGGCTGTCGATGCCATGCTCGGTGAGCGTGCCGCGGTTCGCGCGCATCTCCTCGGCGCTCTGCGAGTCGACGTAGGCGTGTCCGGACTCGATCAGGTATTCGGCCGCCCGGTACATGAAGTCGAAATAGTCGCTCGCGAACAGCGGGCTTCCGAACTCGAAGCCCAGCCACTTCACCGCCGCAATGATGGCATCGACGTACTCCTGCTCCTCCTTCTCCGGATTGGTGTCGTCGAAGCGCAGGTTGCAGTGCCCGCCGTACTCGGCGGGCAGGCCGAAGTTGAGGCAGATCGACTTGGCGTGGCCGAAGTGCAGGTACCCGTTCGGCTCCGGCGGGAAGCGGGTCGCGATCTTCTTCCACTTTCCGGATGCCAGATCTGCTTCGATGACCTGGCGGATGAAGTTGCTGTATGAGGGGGACTTGCTCATCGAGCCCGCGATTCTAGCTGCCGTGGGGTACGAAGGGGCCCAGTGGCTCGTCGACACCCCGTCGGCGGCGTAGGCGCGCCTATCCAGCCGTGGCGAGCTCGGCGCGCACCTCGGCCATCACGCGCGTGCCGACCGCGCGGCCGCCTTCGAAATAGGGCCGCATCGCCGCGTCGCCGAGGAGGACCAGCCGCGCCGCGGCCGCGAGGTAGGCGGCGGCCGCGTCCTGCTGCGCGTCGCGCGCGACGTCCCCTGGCGTGTCCAGGTCGGCGCAGACGCGGTTGTCGGCGCTGCAGAGCTCCGTGAAGCCGAGGTGGTTCGCGCCCCGAAGCGTGATCAGGGCACGCGGTCGCGGCGAGTGCTCGTAGGCGAGGTCCGGCCGCACGCCCTGCGAGGTGTCGCGGCTGCCGGCGATGACGATGGTGACCGGCGGCGGCGCCGGGGTCCGGATCGCGGCGTCGAATGCGGCCGGCGCGAGCAGCCCGAGCAGGCGCGCGTGGGAGAGGCGCTGCCGTGCCGTCATGCAAGCGGCGGCGCCGGTCGAATGGCCGAACAGCGCCAGCCGCTGCGGGTCGGCGCGGCCACCGAACCAGGAGGGATTGGCGGCGAGGTGCTCGTAGAGCGCCACCAGCAGGCGGGTGCGGGCGAGGCTGGGCGGCGCTTCCCAGGCGCCGCCCTCGAACATGTGCATCAGCCAGCCCATGTCGGGCGCGGCGACGACGAAGCCGTGCGAGGCGACGTGCGAGAGGATGCGCCCGGCGCGCAGGAAGTCCTGCGTATGGTCGACGAACGAGCGATCCAGCCCGGGCGGCAGGTCTTCCGGGCAGTACAGGCGCGTGCGCTTGGCATGGGCATACAGGATCAGTGGGAAGCGCCCCGGCAGCGACGGGTAATACACCGCCGCGGTGATGTTGTCGGGCCGCACTACCTGGGACACGGTGCGCGAGCAGCGCAGGAGCTGTGAGCTGAACGGCACCTCGTCGGGCACGGCCACGCGCGTGGTGTCGGCGCTGACACCGAGGATGGCGCGCTCCACGCGGTAGGGGCCGCGCTGCTGAGGCGTGCGCTCCACCTGGGCGGTGCCGCCGAGCGGCGATAGCCCGATGGAAGCGCTCCAGGCGATGAACTCGCGTCGCGTGAGAGGCATTTCGCATAGGGTGACGGCAAGGAGCTGACATGGGCAGACGCCTGTTACCGAGAACCTTGCCGGAGCTTTACGCACACGCGCTCGCGATGGAGCGCGAAGCCGCCAAGCGATTCGCCGAGCTCGAGCAGTTGATGCGCGACACAGGCATCGAGCACGTCGCCGAGGAGTTCGGCAAGATCGGCCGCGAGGAGAAGGAGCAGTACGAGCTGCTGGCGCTCGGCACCGCCGGGCGGGAGCTGCCCGAGGTCGGCGGCTGGGAGTACTCCTGGCATTTCCTCGGGCCGGAAGCCGACCGCGTCGAGACGCCCACGAACGCCCGCGAGGCGATCGCCTTCGCGCTCCGCACGGAGCGGCGCACGCAGCACTTCTATGGCGACGTCGCCGAGAACGCCCTCGACGAGGCGGTGCGGGCCTTCGCCGCCGAGATGGCCGCCGACGAGCGGCGCCACGTGCTGCGCCTGGAGCTGCTGCTTGCGCGCGAGCCGGAGGCGGCGCCCTCGAGCGAGGAAGACGCTGGCGGCGCGGTGCTCGCCTAGAGCTTAAAGACCCACTCGCCCTCGCCGCTGCGGCAGGCGACGCCCTTCACCGAGTCTCTCTTCTTCCCGGCGCTGACCGCGGTGGTGAACTCGCGGCAGGCCTCGTTACCCTGCTTGAAGTTGCGCGTCGGCGTCATGCGGTAGGTGACGCCGGTCATCTTGTTGGTCCACACCACGGTCTTCCTCTCGCCGGCGAGCTCGAGCGCATGGCCCATGCAGCCGCGGTCGCCGTCGTCGATGGTCTGGCCGATCTTGGCGCCGATCACCGCGCCACGCGCCGATCACCGCGCCCGCCGCGCCGCCCAGCACGGCGCCGACCTGCGCGCTGTTGCAGCGGCCGGCGACGACGCCGTAGTCTCTCTGCCATTTCTTTCCGGTGTAGCCGACGTAGTTGGGGTCGTTCTTCTTGCGCCAGCCGTGCGCCTTGGCATGATCGGGCGGCTGCGCGGGCGAAGGCATGGCGACGAGGCAGAGCGCGAGCAGCGTCATCACGGCACGGATGCTGGCTTTCATTCGATCCTCCCTAGTTCCACAGATCCACTTTTTCGCCGCGGTGCCGCATGGCCTCGGTCTTCGCCTGCAGGAAGCGCTGGAAAGAAGGCTCGCTGCGATAGGCGCCGCTCGAGACATATTCTAAGGAGCCGGCGAGGTGGAAGGGGCGGAGATAGGCCTCGGTGCGCAGTACTTCACGCCCGCTGTTGTCGAAAAGCACCATCGTCGGCGCCCGCGCCACTTTCAGCTGCCTCGCCCATCGGGCTTCAGTGATCTTTTTCCCGGCGGGATCCACGAGCACGGCATTTCCCCCTAGAACGAGCTGCGCCACGTCGAATCTCGCCAGTTGCGCGAGCACCTCCTTGCGCTTGAAGGCGACACGGTGCAAGTCGTCGCAGCCTTCGCAAGGTGAGGTCTCGAACAGCACCGCCAGCGGCTTGTCGCCCGGCTTGCGGCGCAGATCCAGGGGTTTCTTCATGAAAAATTCCTGGGACTGCAGGCGAGCGTCGCTCGGCGCCTGCCTGCCGGACAGATCGTCGATGGCAGCCTCGAATTCCCTGGGCGGGTAGTAGCCGTTGATGCGCCGCGCGACGGCGCCTTTCTCGTCAAGGAAGATGAGCGTCGGCGTGAACTGCACCTTCAGCATCGCCGCGAGCTGCTTCTCGGTCATCGCGCGGCCGTCGGTCCAGGCGACCTCGCGGTCGCCCCAGATGTTGATCGCGAGGGAGACGAAGCGCCGGCGCATCTTGTCGGCGATGCGCGGCTCGCGCCAGTCCACCTCGACGAGGCGCTTGCAGTACGGGCAGCCGTCCTGGCCGAAATAAAGCATGACGCGCTTTCCCTCGCGCGCCGCCTCGGCGACGTCGTCGGGCAGGTGCAGCAGCGACTCCGTGAACCAGGAAGGAACCTCCTGGCTTCCCACCGGAAAGCAGGTGAAAAGGAGACAAGCGAGAAGGACGCCGCGCATTCGCGCAGTATAGTAGCCGCGATGCTCGGCCTGCTCCGGCTCTTCGGCGCGCGCCGGCCGCCCGGCCGGCTGCTGCTTTCCGCGGTCGGGATCGCGCTCGGTGTGGCGCTCGGCTACGGCGTCCACCTGGTGAACCGCGCTGCGGTGCGCGACGTAGCCGCCGCAGTGCGCTCGGTAGCGGGCGAGGCGGACCTCGAGGTGCGCGGCGGGCGCAGCGGCTTTGCCGAAGAGGTGTATGCGCGCATCGCCCGGCTTCCGGACGTGGCGGTGGCAAGCCCGGTGCTCGAGCTCGACGCCGGTGTCGCCGGGACCGAGCGGACCCTGCGCGTCATAGGCCTGGACATCCTGCGCGCCGCGCAGCTCCAGCCACAGCTAGTCATGGAGGATCGCTACGAGCTTCTCGCGCCCGACAAGGTGTTCCTCTCGGCGGCCGCCGCCGAGGCGCTCAAGCTCGGCAAAGGCGACGTCCTTCGCCTTGCGGTGGGGCAGAAGACGGTCGAGCTGCAGGTCGCCGGTGCGCTCTCCGCTTCGTCGCTGCGAGGGGTGGCGGCCCTCACCGACATCGCCACGGCCCAGTGGCGGCTGGATCGCCTGGGGGAATTGAACCGCATCGATCTGCGGGTCACGGGAAATCGCGAAGACGTAAGAGAAGCGATCCAGGCACTGTTGCCGCCGGGGGTGCATGTCACGGCAGTCGAGACGCTCGAGGAGGCGAGCGCGTACCCGTCGCGCGCCTATCGCGTCAACCTGAACGTGCTGGCGATGGTGGCGCTCTTCACGGGCGGTTTCCTCGTGTTCTCGGCGCAGGCGCTGGAGGTGACCCGCCGGCGCGGCGAGCATGCGCTGCTGCGCGTGCTCGGTTTGAAGAGGGCTGAATTGTCGAGCCTGGTTCTCCTCGAAGCCGGGTTCCTGGGTGCGCTCGGCAGCCTCGCCGGGCTGGTGCTCGGCTATGCCTTCGCCGCGGCCGCGGTCCGGGCCTCGGGCGGAGACCTCGGCGCCGGCATGTTCCGCGGGATCAGCGCGGAGTTGGATGTGTCCTTGGCCTTTGCCTTCCTGTATCTCCTCGCCGGTATTGCGGTTTCGCTCGGCGGGGCCGTCCTGCCGGCCCTCGACGCCGCGCGCGCGGCGCCGGCGCGCGCGCTCAAGGCAGGCGACGAGCAGGCGATGTTCAGGCGACTCGCGCCCGCGTGGCCGGGACTCGCGCTGATCGCCGCCGGAATGGCCCTCTCGCAGCTTGGGCCCGTGGCGGGGCTGCCGCTGTTCGGCTATGCCTCGATCGGATGCCTCCTGCTCGGAGCCGTCGCGCTTATGCCGCGGATCTCGCAGCTCGTCTTCGACCTGGTGCCGCTGCCCCGCACGCCGCACTTCGTGCTGGCGCTATCACAGTTGCGTGCCGCGCCCGGGCAGGCAGCCATCAGCCTCGCGGCGATCGTGGCGAGCTTCTCGCTCATGGCAGCGATGGCGATCATGGTCGCCTCGTTCCGGCAGTCGGTGGACGACTGGCTCGACGTGGTCCTGCCTGCAGACCTCTACTTTCGCACTACGCAGGCCGGCGATACCGGCTACCTCGAGCCCGGCTTCGAGGGGCGCGTGCGCGAGCTGCCGCAGGTGGAGCGCGCAGACTTCCTCAGGACCGCGCGCATCGTGCTCGATCCTGCCCGGCCCGCGCTCTCGCTCATCGCGCGCGACCGGGCGGAGAAGGCCTTTCCGATGATCGGCGAGCGCGTGCCGGGCAACGTGTGGATCAGCGAGGCGGTGGCCGACGTTTACGGGTATCGGGCCGGGCAGAAGCTGGAAATGCCATTGGGAGGAAAAAACTTCTCCTTCGTCATCTCGGGCCTGTTCCGCGACTACGCCCGCCAGCACGGAGCGATCCTGATGGACCGCGCCGACTACATCGCGCTGACCGGCGACCGGCGCACGAGCGACGCCGCGCTGTGGCTCGCGCCGGGCACCACGGTGGCGCAGGCGATGGATGCCCTGCGCGCATTGCCGGGCGGCGGCCAGCTAGACATCGGCGAGCCGGGCGAGATCCGGGCGCTGTCGCTGCAGATCTTCGACCGCAGCTTCGCCGTCACCTATGCCATGGAAGCGGTGGCGGTGCTGGTCGGGCTGTTCGGCCTGTCCTCGAGCCTCGGCGCGATGGTGCTCGCGCGCCGGCGCGAGTTCGGCGTGCTGCGCCATCTGGGGCTCACGCGGCGCCAGATCGGCGCCATGCTCGCCGTTGAAGGGGGGCTGCTCGCTTTCCTGGGTGCGGCCGCCGGCTTTGCCGCGGGCGCGGCCATCAGCCTGGTGCTGGTCTACGTCGTCAACCGCCAGTCGTTCAACTGGAGCATCGAGCTCCACGTGCCGTGGTCGCTGCTAAGCATCTTCTTCGCGACGCTGGTCTTGCTGGCCGTGCTGACGGCGCTCCTGTCCGGCCGGGAGGCCATGGGCATGGGCCCGGTGCGGGCCGTGCGGGAAGACTGGTGAGGCGAAGAGATTTTCTGAAGCTGGTACCGCTCCTCGGGGCGTCGTTCGCGCGCGCCGAGAAAGTCGACTATCCAATCGTGACGCCGGGGAGGGTATTCGCCTTCCCGCGCGACCACGGTGCACATTTGGAGTACCGCGTCGAATGGTGGTACGTGACCGGCTGGCTGGATACGGGGCTGGGCTTCCAGATCACCTTCTTCCGCGCGCGGCCGGAAGAGGCGAGCGAGAATCCCAGCAGCTTCAACCCGAGACAGGTGCTCTTCGCGCACGCCGCATTGTCGGATCCGGCGCGCGGGCGTCTGCAGCACGACCAGCGCGCGGCGCGCGCGGGGCTCTCGCTCGCGCACGTCGAGCTCGAGCGTACCGGCGTGTGGATCGACGACTGGCGACTCGAGCTCGAGGGCAACTGGTACCGGGCGAGGATACCGGCGCGCGATTTTGATCTCGACCTTTCCTTCTCCGCGACACCCGTGGTCCTGCAAGGCGAGCGCGGCTTCAGCAGGAAGGGCCACCGCCCGGAGGAGGCGAGCTATTACTACAGCAGGCCGCACATGAACGTCGTGGGTCGCCTGAACGGCCGGGACATGACCGGCACGGCATGGCTCGACCACGAGTGGTCGAGCGCGTATTTGGCGCCGGAAGCGACCGGCTGGGACTGGGCCGGTATCAACCTCGCTGACGGCAGGGCACTCATGGCATTTCGCATGCGCGACAAGGCCGGCGGCACGCACTATGCGCCGCCCGGGGTTTCGTTAAGGCGGTTGCGGACCTGGAAGTCCCCGAGGACCGGCGTGGAATACCCGGTTTCGATGCAGTTGAACGATCTTCGCCTCGAGCCTCTGATGGACGACCAGGAGTTAGACTCGCGGGCGAGTACGGGCACCATATACTGGGAGGGAGCGGTGCGCGCCTTCGAGGGAGCGAGCGAAGTCGGGCGAGGTTATCTGGAGCTCACCGGCTACTGGAAGCCGATGAAGCTATGAGGTTTTCTGCATTGGCAGTCTTCATGCTCCTTTTCGTTTTTTCACCGCTCACGGGGGCACAGATCTACAAATGGATCGACGAGAAGGGCCGCGCGCGCTACGGGGAGAATCCGCCGCCGGGCGTCGAGGCGCGGCTGCTCGCGCCGCCCGCCGGCTCCTACGCGGACCGGCCAGGCCAGAGTATCGACGAGCAGGAGGCCGAGTTTCGCCGGCGGCAGATCGAGAAGCGCGAGCAAGAGGAGCGCCATGCGGAGGCAGCCCGGGTGCGCGCGCAGCAGTGCGAGCAGCTCCGCGACGAGCTTTCCTACTCCGAGCAACTGCGTCTATACCGTTGGGACCGCGGCGAGAAGGTCTACCTCAGCGACGCGGAGCGCAAGGCGCACGCCGACAAGGTGCGCGCCCTCATCGCCCAGCATTGCCGCTAGAGCGAAAAGTCGAAATGCCGATCCCGGCAAGGATCAGCAGCACGCCGACGATATGGAACCAGCGCGGGTACTCGTCGAGGAAGACGGCGGCAAGCAGCACGCCGAACGCCATTACGCCGTGCATCCACGGGCCGGCGCGCGCCGCACCGAGCCGCGTCACCGCGTAGCTCCAGCCGAGGTAGGCGAGCAGGAACGAGCCGATGCCGGAGTAAAGGATGGCGAGCAAGCCGTTGCGCGAGAGCGAGGCGTGCGGCTCGCGCGCGAGCTCCCAGGCGACCCAGGGCGACAGGCTCACCGCCCCTACCACGGTGAGCACGAGCAGGAACTGCGGCATGTCGAGCGCATCGCGCCGGCGCTTGAGCATGATGGTGTAGAGCGCCCACATGAACATCGAGCCGAGCGCGAGCAGGTCGCCG
>JAQSVY010000369.1 GCA_029266935.1 Burkholderiales bacterium | reverse complement strand
CGACGTGGCTGCCGAAGAAGTACTTCAGCTCGTAGGTGCCGCGCGGCGTCGCCATGAACTTCTGCGTGGTGACGCGCGAGATGGTGCTCTCGTGCAGGCTGAGGGTCGAGGCAATCTCGCGCAGGACCAGCGGCCGCATCGCCACTTCCCCGTGCTCGAGGAAGTGCCGCTGGCGGTCGACGATGGCCTGCGACACGCGCAGGATGGTGTCGAAGCGCTGCTGCACGTTCTTGATCAGCCAGCGCGCCTCCTGCAGCTGCGAGGACAAGCCGGTCCTCGCGCTCGCGGCGAGCTCGGCGTAGAGCCGGTTGATGCGCAGGCGCGGCATGGCGTCGGGATTCAGGCTGGCGCGCCAGACGTTGCGCACCTTCTTCACGATCACGTCGGGGATGACGTAGCGTGCCTCGACCTGCGCGAACGCGGAGCCCGGGCGAGGGTTGAGCGCCTGGATGAGCCGCTGCGCCGCGCGCAGCGCTTCCTCGTCCGCGCCGGTGGCGCTCTTCAGGCGCGCGTAGTCGCGGCTCGCCAGCAGCTCGAGGTGCTTCTCGACGATCTCGAGGGCGAGTGCCTGGACCGGATCGGGACTCAGTGTCTTCAGTTGCAGAGATAGACATTCGGCCGGGGCGCGGGCGCCGACGCCGGCGGGCTCGAAGTTCTGCAGGTGGCGCAGCGCGATGGCGAGATCCTCGGGCTCGGCCTCGGCTTCCGCGGGCAGCATCGCCGCGATCTCCTCGAGCGGCTGCGTCATGTAGCCGTCGTCGTCAAGCGCATCGATCAGCACCTCGACGAAGGCGCGGTCGCGCCCGCCGAGGTTGCACAGCGAGAGCTGCGAGCGCAGGTGCTCGCGCAGCGTCGGATGCTCTGCATGGCTGAAGCGGTCGCGGTCGTTATCCTCGTCCTCCGGCGCGCCGCGCCAGTTGGCGGCGAGCTCGCCTGACCAGTCATCAGCATGGCTGTTTTCCGGTGCCGGACTATTCTCAGGAAGAGAACCTGATTGCGCTTCGCCTTCCGGGGCGCGCGGCGGGGCCTCGTGAGCGTCGCCTTCGATATCCTCGCGCTCAAGCGCGGGGTTTTCCATCAGCAGGCGGTCGATCTCCTGGTTCAGCTCGACCGTCGAGAGCTGCAGCAGGCGGATCGACTGCTGCAGCTGCGGCGTCAGCGTCAGGTGCTGCGATAACCGGAATTGAAGCGAAGGCTTCATCAGACCCGCGAAAGAGTACGACTACGGCGTGCCAAGATCACGCCAAGATTACATAAGGGGAACTACAACGCTGTCATTATAGACAATCTCCTCGGGATGGCCCGAAGCGAGCACGGCGCCCTCGTTGATGATGTAGGCGCGGTCGCAGATCCCCAGCGTTTCCCGCACGTTATGATCGGTGATGAGCACGCCGATGCCGCGTTCCTTGAGGAACCTAATGATCCGCTGGATGTCGAGCACGGCGATCGGGTCGACGCCGGCGAAGGGCTCGTCGAGCAGGATGAAGGCTGGCTTGGTGCCGAGTGCGCGCGCGATCTCTAGGCGCCGGCGCTCGCCGCCGGAGAGGGAGATCGCGGCGTGCTTGCGCAGGTGCGAGATGTTGAGGTCCTTGAGGAGCTCGACCAGGCGCGTCTCGGTGTCCTCGGGCGTGAGGCCCTGCAGCTCGAGGATCGCCTGTACGTTCTCCTCGACCGTGAGGCGGCGGAACACGGAATTCTCCTGCGGCAGGTAGGAGATGCCAAGGCGCGCGCGGCGGTGGATCGGCAGGTGCGTGAGCTCGGTCGCGTCGAGGTGGATGCTGCCGGCGTCCGCCGGCACGAGGCCCACGATCATGTAGAAGCAGGTGGTCTTGCCGGCGCCGTTTGGGCCGAGCAGCCCCACCACCTCGCCGCTCGAGACGTCGAGCGACACGTCCTGCACCACGGCGCGCGCCTTGTAGTGCTTGCGCAGACGCTTCGAGCGCAGCTGGCTCATGCAACTCCGCTCATTTTTCCGGGGTGGTCTTGGGCTGCAGGATGGCGCGCACGCGCCCCTCGGACTCGCGCTTGCCCTTGCCGGCGCTTACCTGGAAGAAGTCCGAGCGCTGGTCGACGTAGATGTAGTCGCCGGCAACCTCGTCGCCGCCGCGGTTCACGCGCGCGTTTTCGAACAGCTCGATCGTGCCTTTCGCGTCGTCGATCACGATGCGCCGCGCCTCGCCGTCCATCCACTCGCCTTCCGTGGCCGGCGGCTTGGGGTCCTGGCGCTGGCGGAAGCGCACCGGCTCGCCCGTGGCGGTGGTGACCTGGTTGCCCTCGCCGTCCTGACGCACCACCAGCCGGTCGGCGAGCACGCGGATCGTGCCGCGCGTCACCACGACGTTGCCCTCGAAGATGTTCATGCGCCGCGCGTCGTCGGCGCTCATGCGGTTGGCCTCGACCTGCGTGGGCTTGCTGCGGTCGGCTTTCTCCGCCAGCGCCCCCGGGGCCGCGCAAGCGAGGGCGAGGATGAGCAGGCGCTTCACTGCGCGTCGACGCCCTGCGGCTCGAACCGTGCCACCACGTCGTGGGCGAGCTTCAGCTCGCGCGACTCGTTGTTGTACTCCATGCCGCGCCCCGAGAGCGAGCGGCTGCCCTCGACGATCTTCACCGGGCGGTCGGTGCGCACCAGCGAGCGATCGCGCAGGATGTGCAGGAAGTCGGTGGTCATGCGCGCCTCGGGTTGCCCGGCGTCCGCCTCGCGCACCAGCACCACGTCCTCGTAGAGGAAGATCTCATCGCCATCGCGCGAGAGCGCGCCGCGCTCGGCGCGCACCGTGTAGCGCGGCTCCTGGGGCTTGGCGTGCAGCACGCGCGGCGAGAAGAGCTCGGTCGAGTCGTCGTCGGGGAAGTGCAGCATCTTCTCGGCCGAGAGCACGCTCTCGGCCGCGCC
>JAQSVY010000117.1 GCA_029266935.1 Burkholderiales bacterium | reverse complement strand
GAAGGGCACGTAGTTGATCTTCGCCGGCTCGACGCCGACCTGCCGCGCGATGAGGCCGATCAGGATGTGGTCGGTGCCGCCGGCGGAGCCGCCGCCCCAAGACACCTTGCCGGGGTCGGCCTTGAAGGCCTTGACGAGGTCGGCCATCGTCTTGTGCGGCGAGCTGGCCGGCACCACGATCACCTCCCATTCGCTGGTGAGCCGCGCGATCGGCGTCACCTGCTCGAGCTTCACCGGCGACTTGTTGAGGATGGTGCCGCCGATCATCACCATGCCGCCGATCATCACCGCGTTCGGGTCGCCCTTGGCGGCGTTGATGAACTGCGCGAGGCCGATGGCCCCGGCCGCACCGCCCTTGTTGTCGAACTGCACCCCGGAGACGAGCTTCGCGCTCTGCATCGCCGCGGCGAGGTTGCGCCCGGTCTGGTCCCAGCCGCCGCCGGGGTTGGCCGGGATCATCATCTTGAGCTGCGGCTGCGCGGCGGCGGTCGTGGCGAGCGCGCAGGCGAGCGCGGCGAGCAAGAGATGCCGTAAGCCTGTCATAGGTCTTCTCCGGGGTAGGGTGTGCGAGAATGCCGACCTTCCGATTGTAGCCCTGTGCCTTGAATTTTCGGCACCCAGCCCCAAATCGCGCGACGATGATCAAGATCGAGAACCTGGTGAAGGCCTTCGGCGCGAAGCGCGCGGTCGACGGCGTGTCCTTCGGCGTCGAGCGCGGCGAGGTGCTGGGCTTCCTCGGCCCCAACGGCGCCGGCAAGTCGACCACCATGCGCATGATCACCGGCTTCATGCCCCCCACCGAGGGGCGGGTGACGGTCGGCGGCCACGACGTCGCCGAGTCGCCGCTGCAAGCGAAGCGCCTGATCGGCTACCTGCCGGAAAACGCCGCCGCCTATCCCGACATGACGGTGCAGGGGTTCCTGCGCTTTGCCGCCGAGCTGCGCGGCCTGCACGGCGAGGCGCGCAAGCGGGCGGTGGGGCGCGTGGTCGAGCTGTGCTTCCTGCAATCGGTGGTGCACCAGTCGATCGACACGCTTTCCAAGGGCTACCGCCACCGCACCTGCCTCGCCCAGGCGCTGATCCACGACCCGGACGTGCTGATCATGGACGAGCCCACCGACGGCCTCGACCCGAACCAGAAGCACGAGGTGAGGAACCTGATCCGCGACCTCGGCCGCAACAAGGCGATCGTCTTCTCGACTCACATCCTCGAGGAAGTGGACGCCGCCTGCACGCGCGCCATCATCATCGACCGCGGCAGGATCGTGGCGAACGGCACGCCCGAGGAGCTGCGCGCCATGTCCGACCTGCACGGTGCCGTGACCCTCGCCGCGGAGGGCGCGAGCGCCGAGAAGCTCGCGGCCCTGGGGCGGGTGCAGCAGCTGAACGGGGCTTTCAGGATTTACCCGAACGACAAGAGCAAGAGCCCGGAGCTCGCGCAGGCGGTCATCGACCTGGTGCGCCGCGAAGGCTGGAAGGTCGAGGGCATGTACAACGAGGTGGGACAGCTCGACGAAGTGTTCCGCCGCATCACGCTCCCCGACACGGTGAAACGATGAGCGTCATCTGGACCATCATGAAGCGCGAGCTGGGGAGCTACTTCAGCTCGCCGGTCGCGTATGTGTTCCTCGTCATCTTCCTGCTCCTCACCGGCTTCTTCACCTTCACCGCCGGCAATTTCTTCGAGCGCGGCGAGGCGAGCCTCGCCGCGTTCTTCGGCTGGCACCCCTGGGTGTACCTGGTGCTGGTGCCCGCAGTGGGCATGCGGCTGTGGGCGGAGGAGCGCCGCTCCGGCACCCTGGAGCTCCTGCTCACCATGCCGGTCGCGCCCTGGCAGGCGATCGTCGCCAAGTTCCTCGCCAGCTGGGTGTTCCTCGCCGTCGCGCTCGCGCTCACCTTCCCCGCCGTGATCACGGTGAACGTGCTCGGCGACCCGGACAACGGCATGATCGTCGCCGGCTACCTCGGCAGCTTTCTCCTCGCCGGCGGCTACCTCGCCATCAGCTGCATGACCTCGGCGATGACGCGCAACCAGGTGGTGGCGTTCATCCTCTCGGTGGTGCTGTGCCTGTTCCTGATCCTGGCCGGCTTCAACCCGGTGACGGACCTGCTGGTGCGCTGGGCGAGCCCGGCGGTGGTGGACACGGTGGCCGCCTTCTCGGTGATCACGCACTTCGACGGCTTCCAGCGCGGCGTCATCGACACGCGGAACCTCTTCTTCTTCCTATCCGTGATCGGCTTCGCGCTGTTCGCCACCGGCGTCATCATCCGCGGCCATCGCGCCGGCTGAGCCAATGAAGAAATACGAGCACCTCATCTACTCCGCGGTCGGCCTGGTGGCGCTGCTGCTGCTCCTTGTCGCCTTCAACTACCTCGCCTCCACCGCATCGGCGCGCGCCGACCTGACCGAGGGCAACCTGTACACGCTTTCCGGCGGCACGAAGAAGATCCTGCGCGGCCTGGGGTCGCCGGTGACGCTGAAACTCTACGTCTCGCAGGGCGAGGCGGTGCCGGTACAGCTGCGCAGCTTCGCGCAGCGCGTCGAGGACCTGGTGCGCGAGTTCCAGGCTGCCTCCAACGGCAACCTGCGCGTGCAGCGCTACAACCCGCAGCCCGACTCCGATGAGGAGGACGCCGCGCAGCTCGACGGCATCGAGCCCCAGCAGCTCGTCTCGGGCGAGCAGTTCTACCTCGGCGTCGCCGTGAGCCAGCTCGAGCGCAAGCAGGCCATCGCGGCGATCACGCCGCAGCGCGAGCGCCTGCTCGAGTACGACCTGGTGCGCGCCATCGCGCGCGTCGGCGCCGCCGAGCGCCCGAAGATCGGCCTGATGGCCGGCCTGCCGGTGAGCGGCGAGCGGTTCAACCCCTTCACGCGGCAGAGCTCCGAGCCCTGGGTGCTCGCCAACGAGCTGCGGCGCGAGTTCGAGGTGCAGGAAGTGCCGATGAGCGCGAAGGAGATCGACAAGGACGTGAACGTCCTGCTGCTCATCCACCCGCGCGATCCGCAGCCGCCGACCGAGTATGCGCTCGACCAGTTCGTGATGCGCGGCGGCAAGCTGATCGTGTTCGTCGACCCTTACGCCTATTTCGACCAGTCGATGCCGCAGATGCCGGGCATGCCGCAGCAGGCGTCGAGCTCGAGCCTGCCGCTGCTGTTCAAGGCCTGGGGCGTGGAGATGGACCCGGGCAAGGTGATCGCCGACGTGGTGTTCGGCTCCGGCGGCGGGCCGAACTACACGCCCACGGTGCTCTCCCTCAACCGCACTGCGTTCAGCCGCGACGACGTCGTCACCGGCTCGATCGAGACGCTGCTCTACGCGTTCGGCGGCGCCTTCCAGGTGAAGCCGGTCGAGGGCTTGCGCGTTACCGAGCTGGTGAAGAGCTCGCCCGAGTCGATGCTGGTCGACAGCGCCAACGCCACGCGGCGCGGCGACGAGGCGACCAAGGGCTTCCAGCCTTCCGGGAAATCGCTGCCGCTCGCGCTGCGGCTCACGGGCAAGTTCAAGACGGCCTTTGCGGAGGGCTTGAAGGAGAAAGACGAGCCCATCGCCGGCACGCCCGCGCTGCGCGAGTCCCCGGCGGAGAACTCGGTGATCCTGGTCGCCGACGTCGATCTTCTCGCTGACGGCGCGGCGGTCGACGTGCAGGAGGTGTTCGGGCGCAAGATCGTCGTGCCCTCGAACGGCAACCTGGCGTTCGCCGTCGGCATGGTGGAGCAGTTCGCCGCCGGCAACGAGCTCGTCTCGCTGCGCAGCCGCGCCGCGGCCTTCCGCCCGCTCACCGTGGTGCGCGAGCTCGAGGCCGAAGCGCAGAAGCAGTACTTCGGCAGGATCCAGAGCCTGGAGGACGAGCTGCAGAAGACCACCGCCAAGCTGCAGGAGCTGCAGAAAGCGCAAGGCGGCCCCGGCGGCACGTCGGCGCAGATCCTCTCCCCGGAGCAGCAGACCGAGCTCGACCGCTTCCGCAAGACCGTCGCCGAGACGCGCCTCGCGCTGAAGGAAGTGCGCAGGAACCTGCGCCAGGACGCCGAGAGCCTGGTGTTCTGGACCAAGGTGGCGAACATCGCGCTGATGCCGCTGCTGGTTGCGCTCTTCGGATTGTCCGTCGCATTGTTGCGCAAGAGAAGGACCGCATGAACGCGCGCGTCGCAGCGATCCTCGTGGTGCTGCTCGCGGCGCTGGGCGGCGGGGCGCTGCTTTACTACCAGCAGGAGCGTGCGCGCCGGCCGCAGAACATCGACACGCTCGGGCGCACGCTGCTCAAGGAGCTGCGCATCGCCGACGTGACCTCGATCCGCATCGTCGAGCCGAAGAGCACGCTCACCGTGCAGCGCCGCGACGAGGGCTGGACCATCCTCGAGCGCGACGGCTTCCCGGCCGACCTCGCCAGAGTGCGCGAGTTCGTGCTCAAGCTCGCGGCGCTGAAGGTCGGGCAGAGCGATCCGATCGGCGAGAAGGATCGCGCGCGCCTGAACCTCGACGCCACCGGCACCCAGGTCGAGCTGGGCAACGCCGAGGGCAAGCCGCTGGCGCAGCTCACCGTGGGCAAGAAGTACTGGAAGCGCGAGCCCGAGAGCCCGGAGAAGACCCCGGCCGACGGGCGCTTCGTCGCCGTACCCACCGACCCCAAGTACGCCTACCTCGTCTCCGACGCGCTCGCGCAGGCGAGCACGCGCAGCGCCGACTGGATCGACCGCACCTCGTTCCAGGTGGAGAAGGTGAGAACGCTCGAGGTGCGCTACCCCGACGACGGCGGCTACCGCATCGAGCGCGCCGCCGACAATGCCGATTGGCAGCTCGAGGGCATGCGCCCCGGCGAGAAGGTCGACACCGGACGCGCCAACGCTGCCTCTTATTCGCTCAGCCTGCTCGAGCTGGCGGACGTGGCGCCCAAGGACGCGGCCAACAGCGGCCTCGACAGACCCACGCTCATCAACGCCACCACGCTTGCCGGACGAGCCTACGCGATCAAGGTCGGCCGCCTCGAGGGCGAGAACTACTACGTCAGCTTCGAGGCCTCCGGCCAGGAGGAGAAGCCGCGCGAGAAGCTGCTTTCGCAGCACGTGCTGCTGGTGCCCAAGGCCAAGCTCGAGGACACACTGAAGAAGCGCGCCGACCTCCTCGAGAAGAGAGAAGACACGAAGAAATAGAGCCATATCCCCCGGTAGGGGCCTTCCCCGCGCCCTAGCCTTGCTGCTATAAATTCCTTGGAGGAATTCTCCTCGGAGGAGAAAAGTCCGTGCCGCATTCCATCAAACGCATCAGGACGATTGCGCTCTTCGGCCAGTCGGGCGCGGGCAAGACCAGCCTGGCCGAGGCGCTGCTGGCGAAAGCCGGGGCGATCCCGGCGCCCGGCAGCGTCGAGCGCAGCACCACCGTGTGCGACTACACCGCGCTCGAGAAGCAGCTGCAGCACTCCCTCAAGCTCGCGGTCGCGAGCTTCGACTTCAAGGACACGAAGATCCACCTGCTCGACACGCCCGGCTACCCGG
>JAQSVY010000116.1 GCA_029266935.1 Burkholderiales bacterium | reverse complement strand
CGTGGACCACGGTTAAGCGGATGCCAAGGCCTCGTGCAGCATCACCCACGAGCTTCTCGATCTTCGGCGTCGCGGGGAAATCCGGGTTGGTGAGAAGCGCAACCCGGGTCGCGTTCGGCAATGCGGCCTTCAGCAGTTCAAGGCGCTTGGCAGACGTCTCGTCGCTCAAGTCGGCGATACCGGTAATGTTGCCGCCGGGATGGGCGTAGCTACGAACAATGCCGGCTTCCACAAGATCGCTCGCCGTAGCCACGATAATCGGGACGGTGGCAGTCGCGTCTCGCGCAAGGCGGGCCGAAAACAGCCCGCTGACGACAAGCACGTCCGGGCGGCTTACAGCCCCTTCCTCAATGAGCGATCTAAGACGGGAGGACTCGCCACTGGCATACCGGACTTCGAGCACATACGTCCTTCTCTCGGCATGCCCTCGTTCCTGCAGGCCTTTCACGAAGCTCTGCAGGAACGGCCGGGCGCCGGCCTCGTCTCGATTGCTCACGAACACGATCCGCGGAACGCTTGCCGCAGCGGTCTGGGCGTTGCCTCGCATCGCGAACCCGCCGCCTATCGCCAGGAGCCCGACAATGACAGCGCGCCGCGTAGGAGCCATAGGTGCTTTCCGTGCTGCAAGACCTTACGCCGCCGACTGACCCAAGGCAACTCGCGCAATCACTTCGCCCCAGTTCTCGCCAAAGAGTACGTCACGCACACCGTCGAACCGATTTTGAAATCAGGCGTGGCGCAGCGCTTCGATTGCGTCGGGCAGGCGCGTGACGACCTGGTCGACCCCGACCTGCTGCAGCCGGGTGGTGGCGCGGCCGATGTCGCCGTCGCCCGCCCAGAGGGCGACGACGACTTTCGTCTCGGGGAGTTGCTTGCGCACGCGCCGCGCCGCCGAGGCGGCGTGGGCGCCGGCGTGCGGCGGCACGGCGGAGATGCATACCAGGCGGCAGTCCTGCGGCGCATCGGTGAGCTTCGCGCCGGTGAAGCGCGAGAGGATCTCGCCCGCGAGGCGGTCCGCCTCGTCGTGCGCCGGGACGATGCAAGCGGCGGCATTGATCTCCGGATGCGTCTCGGAAAAGTCCTCGATCAGCCCGCCCACGGTGTCGAAGAGGAACCGCTCGCGGCGCGCGTCGAGCTCGCCGAGGTGGCGATCGCGCTCGGCGAGGCTGAGCGCCGGCACCACCACGTCGGCGAAGAATGCCTGCGCGCCGTGCTCCTCGATGTGCTTCTCGGCGAGCTCGGTCGCCTCCTCCTGGTCGAGCGCGACCAGGCGCTGGTAGAAGCGCGCCTCGGGCGCGAGCACCGGCTCGACGCCGAGCAGCGTGTTGAGGTAGCCGAGCTGCGGCACGTACCGGCCGACGACGGTCGCGACCACGGTGAGCGGCATCGCGAGCAGCAGCCCGACCGGGCCCCACAGCCAGGTCCAGAAGAGCGCCGCCACGATCACCGCCATCGCCGAGAGGCCGGCGCTGCGGCCGTAGAGGATCGGCTCGGCCACGTAGACGGCCATGGCTTCCAGGACGGCAAACGTGCCGAGCGTCCACGCGAACATGCTCCACCCGTCGTCGATGGCGATGGCGAGCAGCGCCGGCATCGCGATCGCGATCCACACGCCGGCGTAGGGGATGAAGCGCAGCAGCGTCGCGAGCAGGCCCCATAGCATCGCATTCGGGATGCCGATGAAATAGAGCGCGATGCCGAACGGGATGCCGAAGCAGGCGTTGATGACGAGCTGCATGAAGAGAAAGCGGCTCACGCGCGACGCCGCCTCGCCCATCGCCTGCGTGGTGACGTTGATGCGCCCGGCGCCGATCACGCCGATCAGGCGATCGCGCATGTTCTCGCGGTGCAGCAGCATGAGGATGGTGAAGACGATTACCGCGAGCGCCGTACCCGCGGGCTTCGCCACCGGCTCGGCCCACTCGCCGATCACCGCGAGCGGCGAGGTCGGGGTCTCGGTGACCGCGATCGGCTCCTGCGTCGTCCCCGCCTCGCTCTGCAGGTCCTTGAGTGCCTCGGCGGCCCGACCGATCTTGCCCTCGGGCGCGTGGCGCAGCGCGCGGATCTTGGTCCTCACGTTCTCGCGGTACTCGGGCAGCTTCGAGGCGACCGACACCGCCTGGGTGGCGGCGATCCAGCCCACGGCGCCGATCGCCGCGAAGCCGATCGCCACCACGACGAGCGTCGAGGCGAGGCGCCCGAGCCGCAGGCGCTCGAGGCCGCGCACCGCGGGGGCGAGCAGGAAAGCGAGCAGGATGGCGAGCGCGAACGGGATCAGCACGTCGCGCGCGAGGTGCAGCACCCCGGCGACGACGACCAGCGCGATGAGCGGCGAAGTCTTAATGGTTCAGCACGAGCACGAGCAGCGAGCGCGCCGTGACTTCGTAGACGTGGCCGAAGGCGAAGCTCTTGTCCTCCGGCAGGTCCGGCATGTTGGTGTCGGCGACCAGCAGCCAGCCCTGCCCGCCCGGCGCCTCGGGCAGCGTGAACTTCACCACGTCCTGCCAGGCGTTGAAGATGAGCAGCACCGTGGTCTCTGCGCCGCGCTGGCGGATGCCCGTGGGCTGCGCGCGGCCGTCGAGCAGCATGCCGAAGCAGTGCGTGGCGCCGTTCTCCCAGTCGCCTTCCTGCATCTCGGCGCCGCTGGCGTTGATCCAGGTGACGTCCTTGACGCCGAGCTCCTCGTTGAAGACCCCCGAGAGGAAGCGCCGGTGGCGCAGGATGCCGTAGCGCACCCGCAGGCCGATCAGCTCCTTGACGAAGGCGATCATGCGCGCCTCGCGGTCGCCATGGTTCCAGTCGACCCAGGAGATCTCGGTGTCCTGGCAGTAGGCGTTGTTGTTGCCTTGTTGGGTGCGGCCGAACTCGTCGCCGGCGAGCAGCATCGGCGTGCCCTGCGAAAGCAGCAGCGTGCCGAGCATGTTTTTCATCTGACGCTTGCGCAGTCCGCGGATCGCCTCGTCCTCGGTTGGGCCCTCGACGCCGTGGTTCCAGGAGCGGTTGTCGGAATGGCCGTCCTGGTTCCCCTCGCCGTTGGCCTCGTTGTGCTTCTCGTTGTAGCTCACCAGGTCGTTCAGCGTGAAGCCGTCGTGCGCGGTGATGAAGTTGACGCTCGCCCAGGGCTGGCGGCCGCGATGGTTGAAGACTTCGGGCGACGCGCAGAGGCGCGGCGCCAGCGCGGAGGCCGAGGCCTGGGCGCGCCAGAAGTCGCGCACCGTGTCGCGGAACTGATCATTCCACTCCGCCCAGCCGGGCGGGAAGCGGCCGAGGTTGTAACCGCCCGGGCCGCAGTCCCAGGGCTCGGCGATCAGCTTCACCTGCGAGAGCGCCGGATCCTGCAGGCAGGCCTTCATGAAGCCGTTGTAGGTATCGAAGCCGGCGGGCTCGCGCGCGAGGATGGTCCCGAGGTCGAAGCGGAAGCCGTCGACGTGCATGTCCTCGACCCAATAGCGCAGGCTGTCGGTGACCATCTGGATGACGCGCGGGTGGCTGAGGTTGAGCGTGTTGCCGGTGCCGGTGTCGTTGATGTAATGGCGCTTCTGCTCCGGCAGGAGCCGGTAGTAGGAGACGTTGTCGATGCCGCGGAAGCTGAGCGTCGGCCCGCGCTCGCTGCCTTCGGCGGTATGGTTGTAGACGACGTCGATGATCACTTCGAGGCCGGCGTCGTGAAAGCGCGCCACCATCTCCTTGAACTCCTGCAGGCACTTCGCCGGGTCGGCGGCGTAGCGCGGGTCCGGCGCGAAGAAGCCGATCGAGTTGTAGCCCCAATAGTTGGTCAGCTTTCGCTCGAGCAGGAAGCTGTCGTTGATGAAGGTGTGCACCGGCAGCAGCTCGACGGTGGTGACGCCTAGCGCCTTGATGTAGCCGACGACGTCCTTGTGAGCGAGGCCGCAGAAGGTACCCCGCTCACGCTCGGGCACCTTAGGGTGCAGCTTGGTGTAGCCGCGCACGTGCGTCTCGTAGACGATGGTGCGGTACCAGGGCACCGGGCGGTGCGCCTCCTTGGCGCGCTTCCAGTCGAAGTCGGGGTCGACCACCACGCACTTCGGCACAAAGGGGGCGCTGTCCCTCTCGTCGAAGGACAGGTCGGCCTTCTCGTGCTCAAGCGTGTAGCCGAACACCGCTGGATTCCAGGTCAGGCCGCCGATGTGCGCGCGCGCGTACGGATCGAGCAGCAGCTTGTTCGGGTTGAAGCGATGGCCTTCTTCGGGCGCGTAAGGGCCGTGCACGCGGTAGCCGTAGATGGTGCCCGGGCCGACCTCGGGCACGTAGCCGTGCCAGATCTCGTCGCGGTACTCCGGCAGCTCGATGCGGGCATTCTCTTTCCCCTGCGCATCGAAGAAACAGAGCTCGACTCTGGTGGCGTTGGCCGAGAACAGCGTGAAATTGACGCCCTTTCCGTCCCACGTGGCGCCACGCGGGTACGGAAGTCCCTCTTTCACGGCCATTGGAAATCATCCCTGAAGTCAGGGGCGGGCCGCGGTTCTGGCGCTTGGTCCGCCCGGACTAGGCGCGGGGAGACGCCCCGTACCGCGAATTCCACTTTATTATGCCCGTGTGAAGAAGAAGATCCTGGTGGTCGACGACAACGTCGACGCGGCCGATACCCTGACGCTGCTGCTGCGTAACGGCGGCCACGACGTCCATACCGCCTACGGCGGCCGCGACGCCATCCAGATCGCCGACACGCTGCGCCCGGACGTGGTCCTGCTCGACATCCAGATGCCGAAGATGAGCGGCTACGACCTGGTGCGCGAGCTCCGCCGCCACGAGCGCGCGCCACGGCCGCTGCTCATCGCGGTCTCGGCCTGGGGGCAGGAGTCGGACAAGCTCGCCTCCAAGCAGGCCGGCTTCGATCATCACCTCACCAAGCCGGTGGATCCCGAGGCGCTGCTTCGCCTGGTCGGCGCGCAGCGGCCCTAGCTGCACAACCGCCTCGTCTAGCTGCACGGAAATCAGGTTCCTAATTGAGCTTCTCCACCTGCGGCAGGTTGCAGGCGAGGATCGCCTTGCGCAAGGCCTCGATCGCCTCCGGGCGCGGGTAGCTCTTGCGCCAGGCGAGGCCGACGCGCCGCGTCGGCGCCGGCCGCGCGAAGGGCAGCACCCGGATCAGGTCCGAGGAGGTGTTGCTGGTGATGGAAGTCGAGGGCAGCACCGTCACGCCCACGCCGCCGGCGACCATCTGGCGGATGGTCTCGAGCGAGCCGCCCTCCACCGTGCGGGCGAGCGGGCTCCTCTCCTTCGCGCGCACGACGTGGCAGATGTCGAGCACCTGGTCGCGGAAGCAGTGGCCCTCGCCAAGGAGCAGCAGGCTCTCCTTCGTCAGCTCCTCGGAGCTCACCGCGCGCTTGCGCCCGTCCCAGGCGTGCCCCTTGGGCACCGCCACCATGAACGGCTCGTCATAGACCGCGCGCGTCTCGATGCCCGGCTCGGCGAAGGGCAGCGCGATCAGGATCACGTCCACCTCGCCGTTCTTCAGCAGCTCGGCGAGCACGTGCGTGAAGTTCTCCTGGATGTGCAGCTGCATCTGC
>JAQSVY010000115.1 GCA_029266935.1 Burkholderiales bacterium | reverse complement strand
CCAGCTAGGTATCATCCGCAACGTGACCAAACGACGACAACCGATCCGCTCCGAGATGGGCTGGAGCACCGCCGAGCGCATCGTGGTGCGCGGCAAGGATCTCCCCGGGGAGATCCTCGGTCATCTCAACCTGGGCGACATGGCCTTCTTCGAGCTCACCGGGCGCGTGCCCGACGCGAAGGAGTCGAAGCTTTTCAACGCCATGGTCGTGACGCTCGTGGAGCACGGCGTGACGCCGAGCGCGCTCGCCGCGCGCCTCACCTACCTCGGTGCGCCGGAGGCGATGCAGGCGGCGGTCGCCGCCGGCCTGTGCGGCCTGGGCAGCGTCTTCGTCGGCTCCACCGAGGGCGTCGCAAAGATGCTCTCCGAAAGCACCCCTGAAGAGATATTGCAGAAATACAAACGCGTGCCGGGCCTCGGCCATCCTTTACACAAGCCGGTCGACCCGCGCACCCGGCGGCTGTTCGAAATCGCCCGCGAGACCGGCTTCTACGGGAAGTACTGCCGCGCCATGGAGCAAATCGCCCAAGCGAAGCAGCTCACCCTGAACGCCACCGGCGCGATCGGCGCTCTGGCCTGCGAACTCGGCCTCGACTGGCGCGCGGTGCGCGGCCTCGGGGTCATGGCGCGGGCGGTCGGCCTGGTCGGTCACCTCCTCGAGGAGTCGCGGCAGCCGATGGCCGAGGAAGTCTGGCTGCGCATCGAGGAAGAAGCCTCGCGGCATCTCAAGCCGTGAACCTGGCGCGCGACAATTTTCCCGAGCTGCGCGACGCGGTGCGCTCGCTCTGCACGAAGTTCGACTCGGCGTACTGGCAGGAGATCGACGAGAAGCGCGCCTTTCCCGAGGCCTTCGTGAACGCGCTCACCGAGGCAGGATGGATGTCCGCGCTCATCCCCGAGGAATACGGCGGCTCGGGGCTCTCGCTCACCGAGGCGACGGTGATCATGGAGGAAGTGACGCGCTCCGGCGGCAACGCCGGCTGCTGCCACGGCCAGATGTACAACATGAACACGCTGCTGCGACACGGCTCGGCGCAGCAGAAGAAGCACTACCTGCCCAGAATCGCCTCGGGCGAGCTGCGCCTGCAGGCGATGGGCGTCACCGAACCCACCGCCGGCACGGACACGACCAAGATCAAGACCGTGGCGGTGAAGAAAGGCGATCGCTACGTCATCAACGGGCAGAAGGTCTGGACCTCGCGCCTGCAGCACTCGGAGCTGATGATTCTTCTGGCCAGAACCAAACCCATCGGCGAGGTCGCGAAGAAGTCCGACGGCATGTCGATCTTCCTCGTCGACACCAAGAGCAAGGGCCTCGACGTGCGCCCGATCCGCAACATGGTGAACCACGAGACCAACCAGGTGTTCATCGACAACCTGGAGGTGCCGGCGGAGAACCTGATCGGCGAGGAGGGCAAGGGATTCCGCTACATCCTGGATGGCCTCAATGCCGAGCGCATCCTCATCGCCGCGGAATGCATCGGGGACGGCTACTGGTTCGTCGAGAAAGCGACCGCCTACTCGAAAGATCGGGTCGTGTTCGACCGCCCGATCGGCCAGAATCAGGGCATCCAGTTCCCGATCGCCGAGGCGTACATGGAGATAGAGGCCGCGAACCTGATGCGCTACAAGGCTGCTTCGCTTTTCGACGGTCGGAAAAACTGCGGTGCGGAAGCGAACATGGCCAAGCACCTCGCGGCGAAGGCCTCCTGGGAAGCGGCGAATGCCTGCCTACAGACCCACGGCGGCTTCGGCTTCGCCGCCGAGTACGACATCGAGAGGAAATTCCGGGAGACCCGCCTGTACCTCGTTGCCCCGATCTCGACCAACCTGATCCTCTCCTATCTCGCCGAGCACGTGCTCGGCCTGCCGCGCTCCTTCTGACATGGGCGCCTCGCAAGAGGCCGATCGCCGCGCCGTCACGGTGCTGTTCGCGGACCTGTCGGGATTCACCTCGCTCGCCGAGCAGCTCGACCCGGAGGACGTGCGCGCGCTGCAGGGCGAGCTTTTCGACGCGATGCGCGGCGTTCTCGAGCCGCTTGGCGCCTTCATCGAGAAGTTCATCGGCGACGCAGTCGTGGCCGTATTCGGCGCGCCGCACGCGCACGAGGATGACCCGGAGCGGGCGATGCACGCGGCGCTCGGCATGCACCGGGCCGCGGCCGGGCTCAGCGCGCGCTGGCAGCGCAGGCTGGGAAGCCGCCTCGAGCTGCACATCGGCGTGAACACCGGGCGCGTGGTGGCCGGCCGGCTGGGCTCGGACGCCCAGGCGAGCTACGCGGTGACTGGGGACGCCGTGAACACGGCGGCGCGGCTTCAGTCCGCCGCCCGCCCGGGGGAAACGCTCGTCAGCCGGCCCACCTACCTGCTCGCGCAGCACGCCTTCGCCTTCGCGCCGGCAGGCGACGTCGCGCTCAAGGGGAAGGCTGAGCCCCTCTCCGTCTATCGCCTTCTCGGCCATGCCGACGAGCCGCGCTCCGCCCGCGGTCTCCAATCGCTCGGCCTTTCGTGCCCGCTCGTCGGTCGGCAGGCAGAGCTCGCCCAGCTCAGCGCCGCGCTCGAGGGCGCGCGCGCGGGCCAGGCCCAGGTCGTCGGGCTCTCGGGCGAGGCGGGCGCCGGCAAGTCCCGACTCGTGGCGGAGTTTCTCTCGCGCCTGCAGCCCGGCAGGAGCGGCGGCGCCACGGCGATCACCGTGCGCCGGGCGGTCTGCTCGCCCCTCGGCGAGCCGCCCTACGGCGTCATTGCGAAGTTCTTCCGCGACGCCTACGGCGTGTCCCCGGGCGACACGCTCGAGGTGGCGCGGCAAAAGATCGAGGAGGGCTTGCGCGCGCTCGGCGCCGGCGACGAAGAGGCGCTCGGCGTGGCGCCGATGCTGGGCTATGTGCTGGGCCTCGCCCCCGCCGACCCGGTGCACGGCATCGAGCCCGAAAGGCTCAGCCGCCAGATCCTGGCGATGCTGAAAATAGTGCTGGAGCGCAGGCTCGCCCAGGGCCCGCTGCTTCTGGTCGTCGAGGACCTGCACTGGGCGGACACGGCATCGGTCGAGGGTTTGCGCCAGCTCGCCGACTGGCTGGCGGACCGCCCGCTCATGCTGCTCGCCACCTGCCGGCCGCACTGCGCGGGGCTGGCGGCGGCGCGCGCCGCGCAGCGAGTCGTGCACCTGGCGCCGCTCTCGGCGGACGATACCGGCGCCATCCTGGCCGCGTTCTTCGACACGGCGCTGCCGGCGCCCCTGCAGAAGGAGATGGTGGAGCGCTCGGCTGGCAACCCGTTCTACCTGGAGGAGCTGGCGCGCGGCCTGATCGCCCGCGGCGTCCTCGCGCGCGAGCAGGGCGGGCACTGGACGTGCTCGCAGGAGGCCATGCAGCGCGACATCCCGGCCACCATCGAGGGGCTGCTGCTTTCCCGCATCGATCGCCTCCCTCCGGCTGCGCGCCGCTACCTGCAGGAGGCGGCGGTGCTTGGCCCGGTCTTCGACCCCGCCTTTCTCACGCGGATCGGCAGCGCCGTCGCCGACGTGCAACCGATCCTCGAAGAGCTGTGCGGCGCCGGCCTGCTCGAGGCGCATGCCGGCGGCAGCTTCCGTTTTACCCACGCCCTGCTCCATGATGTGGCGTACCACAACCTGCTGCAAAGCCGCAGGGCGGCGCTGCACGGCCGCGCCGGGCGCGAGCTCGAGCGGCTGCATAGCTCCCATCCGGAGCGGCTCGAGGAACTCGAAGCGCTCGGCCACCATCTCAGCCTGAGCGATGATCCGCCGCGCGGCGCTCGCTACCTGGTGGCCGCCGGCGACTGGGCGCGCGGCGTCTATGCGAACGACGACGCGCTACGGCATTTCCAGCGCGCCTTGTCGGCCCTTCAGGGCTGCGAAGACTGCGAAGGTGAGATGTCCGACTTGCACGAGCGCCTCGGCGACCTCCTCGGCCTGACGGGCCGGCGGCGCGAGGCGCTGGAGCACTACGATATCGTGCGTCAGGCCGCAGACCGGGCAACCCGCACCCGCCTGTCCCGCAAGGTCGGCGCGCTGCATTGGGACGCCGGCGAGCGCGAGCGCGGCCTTGCCTGCTTCCGCGAAGGCCTCGCGCTGCTCGACGCGGACAGCGACCCGATCGAGCGCGCGCAGCTCTACCAGGAGATGGGCCGCCTCGCTTTCCGCAGCGGAGACAATGCGTCCGCGGTGGACTGGGCCGAGCGCGCCCTGGCGTGCGCGGAACGCTCCGCCCGCGGCGAAGCCGCCGTCGCCGTGGCGCAGGCGCTGAACACGCTCGGAGTGGCGTTGGCACGGCTCAACCGCAACCAGGAGGCGGTGGCGCACATCGAGCGCAGCGTGCGCATCGCCCTCGAGCATGGCCTGCTCCAGGCGGCTTGCCGCAGCTATGCCAACCTGGGCGTCCTTTACGCGAGCCTCGATCCCCGCCATGCAATCGACACTTGCCTGACCGGGCTGGAAACCGCCAAGAAAATCGGCGACGTCGGCTTCCAGTCGCGCCTCTACGCCAATCTGGCGGTAGCGTACTGCGCGCTCACCGACCGCTGCGATGCCGAGGGCCTGCACGCCGCCGAAGCGGCGATCGCCCTCGACCGCCGGCTCGGCCAGCTCGACCACCTCGCGGTGCCCCTCATCGTGCTGGGGCAGATTCACCAGTGCCACGGCGATCCCGCCAAGGCGCTGGACTACTATCGCGAAGCCCTCGCGCTCGCCGAGGATATCGGTGAGCCGCAGCTCCTCTTTCCCTGCTACGACGGCCTCGCCACGCTCTTCCTCGACCAGGGCGACGCGGCGGAGGCGGAGCGCCACCTCATCAAGGCGGCGGAAGTCTCCGAGCGGGCCGGGCTGGATCGCGACTCGCTCGTCGTATTACCCTTCCTCTGCTAGGACGGATCCCATGATCGGCAAACCTGCACCTGACTTCACACTGCCTGCGGTGCATCGCGAGGGAGAGATCTCGCTCGCGGACTATCGCGGCAGGAGCCACCTGCTGCTCGCCATCTTCGTCGGCCTGTACTGCCCCTTCTGCCGCCGCAATATCGCGCAACTCGGCGGCACGCAGGAAAAGCTCCGCGAGCGGGGGGTCGAAACGCTCGCCGTGGTCGCCACCGAGCTCGATAACGCCAGGCTCTACTTCAAGTACCGCCCGGCGCGCGTCGCGCTCGTCGCCGATCCATTCCTGGTGACGCATCGCGCCTACGCGCTACCGCGCCTGGAGGTGACCGATGAGCTGATGAGCGAGCTCGGCGCCCTGCGGCTCAACCCCTCCGGCGAGCTTCCCGAGCCGCTGCCGATGGCGGAGGTCGGCGACCTCCTCGATCGAAGGGACGGCTTCCAGCGCACGGCCGCGGACCTGCGCGATATCGACCGCCAGTGGCCGCAGCTCAAGGGGCAGTTCCTCATCGACCGCGACGGAATCGTGCGCTGGGCGCACATCGAATGCACGGATGGTCTCGCCGGCATCGGCAAGTTTCCGTCCGACGACGAGCTGCTTGCCGTGGCGCGTACGATTGCTTGATCATCAAGGTCTGAGGAAAACGGAGAGCCC
>JAQSVY010000114.1 GCA_029266935.1 Burkholderiales bacterium | reverse complement strand
CAGCAGCCGCCACGGCGGCCGCGAGTTTCCAGAACATCTTTCCCCCTTATGCGGAACGGTTCTTCGCGACTTTGAGCGTGTTGCCATCGGCGGCGAGCACGTACACGGTGGTGCCCGGCTCCAGCGCCTCGGCACCCTCGACGCGCGCCTCCCAGCTCGCCCCGCGATAGCGCACCCGCGCGAGCCTCGCCGCGGCATCGATCCAGCTTTCGAAGCTTGCCGGCATGCCGGCGTCGATTGGCGGCATCTGCCCGGCGCGGTTCTTCGCCCGGTAGACGTGCACGCCGTAGGTGCCGAGCCCGGCGACCACGCAGGCGACGATGGCCTGCACCGCGAAAGACTGGCCGAGGTAGGCGGCGGCGGCCGCCCCGAAGGCGGCCGCGCCGAACATCAACAGGTAAAACGTGCCGCTGAGAAGCTCGGCGATCACAAGCACCAGGCCGAGAATCGCCCAGGCGAGCGCAGGGTCCATGGTCGGCTAATGTGGCATGCGCGCGCTTGACGTGCAACCGGGTGCCCGGAGTCGGGTAACAGAGGCGGGGTAATAGAATCGAGCCGATGCTTGCCGAGGAGCTGATCGAGCTGCACCGCTCGCCGCGCGAGGTCGCGCCTTTCAGCGCGCGCTATACCGGCCTGACCGCCGCCGCGGGCTACGAGGCAGCCCGCGCGCTGCACGAGCACCGGCTGGCGCAGGGATGGAAGCCGGCGGGACGCAAGATCGGCTTCACCAACCGGACGCTCTGGGCGCGCTATGGCGTGCACGAGCCCATGTGGGGCACGGTGTACGACCGTACCTTGCTGATGGCCCAGGGCGAGCGCTGCACGGTTTCGCTGGCGGGGCTGGTGCAGCCGCGCATCGAGCCCGAGATCTGCTTCAAGCTGAAGTCCGCACCTCGCCCCGGTCGGCTGCTGGAATCGATCGAATGGATGGCGCACTCGATCGAGATCGTGCGATGCCATCACCCCGCCTGGAAGGTCACCATCTCCGACTGCACGGCCGATAACGGGCTGCATGGCCGGCTCGTGGTCGGCTCGCCGGTGCCGTTCACCGATCCGGGCAAGCTTCCACAGGTGGAAGCGAGGCTTTTCCATGAAGGCAAGCTGGTCGATTGCGGCACCGGCGCCAACGTTCTCGGCAGTCCGCTGCTCTCGCTCGGGCACCTGGTGGAGCTCCTTGCCCGCCAGCCGGGGGCAATGCCGCTCGCGGCGGGCGAGATCGTCACGACCGGCGTGCTGACCGACGCCCACTCGGTTTCTCCCGGCGAAACCTGGAGCACGGAGATCGCCGGCCTGCCGCTGCCCGGCTTGCGCATCACGTTCACATGAGGCCGCTCGACGGGATCACGGTGGTGGCGCTGGAGCAGGTCATCGCCGGGCCGTTCGCCACCCGCCAGCTCGCCGAGCTCGGCGCGCGCGTGATTAAGATCGAGCGCCCCGACGGCGGCGATCCGGCGCGGGCCTACGATCGCACCGTCAAGGGGCTCTCCTCGCATTTCGTCTGGGTGAACCGCTCCAAGGAGAGCCTGGCGCTCGACCTGAAGCGTCCCGAAGCGAAGGAGATCCTGGCGCGCCTGATGGAAAAGGCGGACGTATTCCTCCAGAACTTGGCGCCGGGCGCGGTGGAGCGCCTGGGCCTCGGTGCTCAGGACTTGAGAAAGAAGCACCCTCGCCTCATCTGGTGCGGCATCTCGGGTTACGGCCCGGACGGCCCCTACGCCCAAAAGAAGGCCTATGACCTGCTCGTGCAATGCGAAGCCGGGCTGCTCTCGGTGACTGGCACGCCCGAGTCGCCGGCGAAGGCCGGCATCCCAGCCGCCGACATCGCCGCAGGCATGTACGCCCTGTCCTCCATCCTTGCGGCCCTGGTGCGCCGCGCGCGCAGCGGCGACGGCGCGACCATAGACGTGACCATGCTCGAGGCGCTCGGCGAATGGATGGGCTTTCCTGCATACTTCACGGCCTACGGCGGGACCGCTCCGCCACGCTCGGGCGCGTACCACGCCACCATCGTGCCCTATGGGCCGTTCCAGGCCGGGGACGGCCAGGCGGTGTTCCTGAGCGTGCAGAACGAGCGCGAATTCGCCGCGTTCTGCGATCAGGTACTCAAGAAACCATCCTTGCGAGCCGATGAGCGCTTTTCCTCGGCCCCGGCGCGGGATCGCAACCGGGAGGCGATGCACGCGGAGATCGACCTTGTTTTTTCACAGTGGAACGCAGGTGAAATCATCCAGCGGCTCGAGGCGGCGGGGATTGCCAACGCGCGGCTGAACGACATGGGCGGGTTCTGGCGCCATCCGCAGCTCAAGGCGCGCGCTCGCTGGGCGAAGGTTGGCTCGCCGGCGGGGGAGATCGACGCCCTCCGTCCGCCGTTCAACCTCTCGGAGTTCGCGCCCCGCATGGACGCCGTACCCGCGCTCGGTGAGCACGGCCGGGCGATCCTCGCGGAGCTTGGCTACAGCGCGACCGAGATCGATCGCCTGGCGACCGAAAAAATGCTCTAGGCCTTCTTTGAGACTTCGATGCCTGCCGCGTGCGCCAGGTCGCGATGCACCCGCGCCACTCGCTCGACCTCGCCCTTGGCGGGAAAGCGCTCGTAGAAGCCTTCGTCGCGGAATTGCTTGGCCATCTCCCCCCACGGGGCGAGGCGGCTCTCCCAGCGCGCGACCCGCCCCGCCTCGGGCTCGGCGTCCTCGCGCGCGAGGTCGGCGCACACGCGCACCATCGCCTTGATGGTCACCGGCTTGGTGACCATGTAGTTGTCCTTGCCCCAGACCCCATCGCCGAACACCGAGCGCGCCGCCTTGAAGAAATCGCGGATTACGGCGTAATAGCGCGGCACCTCCCTGGAGCTGCCGCCGGCGAGCTGGATCGAGCGCCAGCGGCCGCGCACCCAACGGTGCAGCTCGTTGAACAGCTCCGCCTGCAGCACCCACTTGTCGCGCTGGCTGCGCCCGCCCAGCCGGTTGATACGGTAACGCAGCGGGCTGTCGCCCTCGCTGTAGAGCTTCTCCACCAGGCGCGCGGCGAACTTGCGGTCGGGCGCGGCGAACGAGACCCGGTCGTACAGGTCGACGAGGTGGCTCTTGTTGATGCGCGTGGGAGTGGAGTTAATGATGACGAACATCTCTGTCGCGAAGTCCTCGCTGCGGCCGTCGAAGATGATGCAGGGCACGTTGATCGTGGCGGCGTCGTCCGGGCGCTCCTGCAGGTAGAACTGCAGCGCCGCCAGGCGGTGCTGGCCGTCGATAATCAGGTACTTGGACGAGGGCTCGCTGACGCTGCCTATGCCGCCCTCGCCGGCGGAGCGGAAGCTGAGCCGCTCGGAGGTGAAGAGCAGGACCGTGCCCGGGATCGGCGGCTGCGAGACCGCGGTCTCGTAAAAGTTCTTCAGCTGCCGCACCTTGGAGCGCGACAGGGACCGCTGGAAGGCTTCGTCGTTCCTCTCGATGCGGGCGATGAACTGCGCGATGTCGTCGTCGTGGGCGATGCGGCTCGGGGCGATTTCCTCCCCCTCGCCGTAGAAGCGGCTGATGAAGCGCACCTTCGCCAGCAGGTCCTTGGCGCGGTAGCTGACGAAGTAAAAGACGCCGTCCTTCTGGCGGATCTGCGTCGCTTGCATGGACGCTCCTCAGTAACCCGCCCCCCCGGCGGTTTGTCCCGGGCGAATATACCCGAAAGGGATGATTGATTCAGAAGCCGTTCACGGACAAGCGGGCAGCATCAGGGCTTGCAGGACCTCAGCGCTGCGCCGGTTCTGCACGAAGGCGACCACGCCGGAGTCGCCGGCGCTCGCCTTCGGCAGCAGCGGCAGCTCGCGGCGCACGGACAGCCGGCCGTCCGTGCCGAAGCCGAAAGGGCCCTGCCACTCCAGGACGACATAGTCGTGCGGCAGGACGCGACCGCGATTTTCCCCGGCGCCCACCTCGCTTACCAGACGGTTCTGATAGGAGGCGAGGTACAGGGCCGCGTGCTGCTGCTGCGCATGGTCGAGCAGCCGGGCCTGCGCCTCAACCTCCAATCCCGCCAATTTCGCGCCACTGATGGCGAGCTCGATGCGCGCCTTCGCCGGCTGCGCGTTGATGCTCGCCACGGCCTCGTCGAAGGCCTTCGTCCCCCAGCCGCGGAAATCGCGCCCCTGCAGCATCACCTGGGGCGTATAGACGAGCGCCAGGCGCTGCAGTTGCGTGAACTTGCGCTGCCGCAGGGAGAACTCGCGCTTGGCGTAGGGGTCTTTCCAGCCGATGTAGTCCCAGTAATCCACGTGTAATGACAGCGGCACGATGCGCCCGGGCACACCACCTTGCGTGCCGAGGCCGGAGAGCCAGCGATCGGCCGGGGGGCAGCTGCTGCAGCCCTCGGAGGTATAGAGCTCCACGAGGGCCGCGGTGCGCTCGCCGGACTGCGCCGAGCACTGCATGGCATCCCCGGGCAAGGCCACGGCGAGGAGCAAAACGCCTATCGCGAACGGCATGGTCGTTGGTCGAAACGGCGGAGGCGGGCTTACGGCTCACCACCATAATGCGCCCGGTGCGGCAACTATTCTTCTTCCTCGCCTCGCTCGCGTGGAACTTCGGCCTGGGGATGAGCTGGCTGGCCATCCCCCTGTACGCCTATTCCCAGGGCCTGTCGAACGCCGAGATCGGGGCGCTGTTCGCAGCGCCGGTGTTTGCCCAGGTACCGCTCAACCTGGCCGGCGGCGCGTACACGGACCGCATCGGCGGGCGGCGCATCATGCTCGGCTCGTGCTGGGCGACTGTCGCCGCCGGCGGGTGCTTCATGGTTGCAGAGGGATTCTGGATGCTGATGCTCGGCCAGGTGGCGCTCGTCGTCTCGCGGGCTGCATTCTGGCCCGCGACCTGGGCGATGGCTACCGAGCTGCCCGGGACGCGCGGGGTCCAGCTCGGCAAGCTGAATGCCGTCACGAACCTTGGCCAGATCGCAGGCACCGGCTTCTGCGGCTTCCTGCTCGCCGCCGCCGGCTACCAAGCGACTTTCGCGGTGCTTTCCGCCGCCGGCCTGGTCGCCTTCGCCGCCGGGCTGGCTACCGAAGGCCGTGCCGCCCGGGGCGGCCCGACGCGGGCTAAGCTCCTCGGCGCCTACCTGCCTCTTCTCAAGGAACGCATCATTGGCTACGCGATCATGTGCGCTTACCTCTCGGCGCTCCCCTTCTCCCTCTCGATCTCGTTCTACCCACTGTTGCTCGCCCAGCAAGGCTACGGCGAGGAAAGCTCGGGAGTCCTGGTGGCGCTGCGGGCGGTGGGCTCCATTGCTGCCAGCCTGGTCGCTTCCCGCTTCGTGCGCAGCGGCCCGCAGACGCTGTGGCCGGTCTACTGCGGCATTGCCGTCGCCATTGCCGTCGCGCTGGTCCCCACCGTCAACCATGCCGTGCCGATCGCCTTGTGGATGCTGGTCGTGGGGGCCGGGTCTGCCGCGATGACCCTTTACTTCCAGATCACCATCTCGGAGGCGAGCCGGGTCGAACAGCGCGGCTCGGCGCTCGCGCTCGGCGGCCTGGGCTGGAGCGTCTCGCATTTCACTACCCCGCTCATCATGGGCTTCCTCGCCGACCGCTACGGCCTCG
>JAQSVY010000113.1 GCA_029266935.1 Burkholderiales bacterium | reverse complement strand
CGGTCCGCCAGCCGCGCGCCTTGGCCTGCTCGGCGAGCGTGGCGATCACGTCGTCGGCCTCGACACCGTCCACGACAAGCACCGGCCAGCCGATGTCCTCGACCGCCTGGCGCAGCGGCTCGGCCTGCGCCGAGAGATCGTCGGGCATCGCCGTACGCGTCGCCTTGTACTGCGGGTACGCCTCGTCGCGGAAGGTCTTGCCCTTGGCGTCGAAGACGCAGGCCCGGGCCTGCGCCTTATAATCGGTGCCGAGCTTGCGCAGCATGTTCAGCACGCCGTAGATTGCACCGGTAGGCTCGCCTTTCGCGTTCCTCAGCTCCGGCAGCGCGTGGAACGCGCGATACAGGTACGACGAGCCGTCGACCAGCAGCAGCGTCTTTTCAGGATCTATTCCCGACAGCGATGACACAAGAGAAATTACTGAAGGCGGCCGGTCTTGGCCACGAGATTTCCCCACGCGAGGCGTGGAAGCTATTCGGCATTATGGCAGAGTTCTTCGAGGCGACCGAGCGGCTCGCGGGCGTGAAGCCCGCCGTGTCCGTGTTCGGCAGCGCGCGCGCCAAGCCCGGCACGCGCTACTACCAGCTCGCCGAAGAGACGGCACGCCTGCTTTCCGACGCCGGCTTCGCGGTGTTCTCGGGCGGCGGCCCGGGACTCATGGAGGCCACCAACAAGGGCGCCTTCCAGGGGCGCGGCATGGCAGTGGGCCTCAACATCGACCTACCGCGCGAACAGCCCTCGAGCCGCTACCAGCACATCAGCCTGCGCTTCAAGCACTTCTTCGCGCGCAAGGTGATGTTCGCCAAGTTTGCGACCGCCTACGTCGTGCTCCCGGGAGGCTACGGCACGCTCGACGAGCTGTTCGAGGCGCTGACGCTGGTGCAGACGGGCAAGACGCGCCAGATGCCCATCATCCTGGTGCACGAGCCCTACTGGCGCGATCTCATTGCCTGGATGCGCGAGCGCCTGGCTGGCGAGGGCATGATCGACCCGACCGACATCGACCTCGTGCAGCTCTGCAACGAGCCGCAGCAGGTCGTCGACGCGATCTTCGATTTCTACGAGAAGCGCGGCTTCGAGCCCTCGCCCGCGGAGCGCGAGGTTCTGCTCAACCTCTAGTAGAATCGACGCGAAATGCGCCGCTGTATCGCCGCTGTGCTGCTGCTCGTGGCTGCCGGCGCCTTTGCGCAGCAGCCGCCGCCGCAGCTCGAGCCGCTCCCGGAGCCGCCGCCGCCGCCACCAGGCGTGCAGCCCGCCGAGCCGGCGGTGCGCATCCCTGTGCAGAAGGAAGACAAGGTGGAGGAGATCCGCCAGGGCGGGCGGGTGGTGATGCTGAAAGTCACGCCGCCCGGCGGCAAGCCCTATTACCTCGTCGATACCACCGGCAACGGCAACTGGATGCGCCGCGACTCCCTGGACGACGGCACGCGACCGCCGATGTGGCCGATCCACACCTTCGACTGATTTGGCGGTCTATACCCCAGTCTCCGATGCCGAGCTCCGCGACTGGCTGCGACGCTACTCAGTGGGTGCGCTGGTCGGTTTCGAGCCGGTGGCCACCGGCATCGAGAACAGCAACTACTTCGTCGTCACGACGCAGGGCCGCTACTTCCTGACGCTGTTCGAGCGGCTGCCGGCCGAGGAGCTGCCCTTCTACCTGGAGCTGATGGCGCATCTCGCGCGCCACGGCATCCCCTGCCCGGCGCCGATCGCCGACCTTTCCGACCACTACCTTCAGGCACTGAACGGCAAGCCGGCGGTGCTGGTCACGCGCCTGCCGGGACGCTCGCTCGAGGCGCCGGCGGCTGAGCATTGCACAGAGCTCGGCGCGCTCCTCGGGCGCATGCACCTCGCCGCCCGCTCGTTCCCGGCGTACCTCGAGAACCCGCGCGGGCCGAAGTGGTGGCGCTTCGCCGCGCAGCAAGTGACTTCTTTTCTGGATGCATCAAGACAGGAACTGCTTCAAGACGAATTGGCATTCCAGGCCGGGCACCGCTTCCCCGACCTGCCGCGCGGCCCGGTGCACGCCGACCTTTTCCGCGACAACGCCCTGTTCGAGGAAGGACGCATCTCCGGCGTGATCGACTTCTACTTCGCCGGCATCGACTGCCTGCTCTACGACCTCGCCGTCTGCGCGAACGACTGGTGCCTGGGGCCGCGGCGCTCGCTCGACGCGGCGCGCACCGGCGCGTTGCTCTGCGCCTACCAGGCGGTGCGGCCGGTCACGCCGCTCGAGCGCGAGGCCTGGCCAGTCATGCTGCGCGCAGCGGCGCTGCGCTTCTGGCTCTCGCGCCTGTACGACTACCACCTGCCGCGCCCCGGGATGCTCGTGCACGCGCACGACCCGGAGCATTTTCGCGAGATCCTCGAGCTGCGGCGCCGTCACCCTGCGCTCTGGGCGCCCTGAGATGCAGGCGCGCATCGTCGCCGCGGCCCGCGGCGCCATCTGGCTCGCCGACGGCTGGCGGCTGTTCCGCGCAGCGCCGCTTTCGTGGCTGGCGCTGGTCTTCGCCTACTGGCTGCTGATGACGCTCGCCTCGCTGCTGCCGGTGGTCGGCGTGGTCGTGGCCTCGGTGCTGGTGCCGCCCTTCGCGGTCGGCTTTATGGCGGCGGCGCGCGCCGCAGAGCGCGGGGGCGCGGTCGAGCTCGGTCTGCTCTTCGATGGATTTCGCCACTCGCTGACGAGCCAGCTCGTGCTCGGCGTCGTCTACCTGGCCTGCCTCGCGCTGGTGCTCGCCGCCACCGCGCTGGCGGACGACGGCGCGCTCATGCGCTGGATGCTCGCCGGCAAGCGGCCCGACGAGTCGGTGCTGCGCTCCGGGGAGTTCCTGGCGGCGCTGGGCAGCGCCGCCGCGCTCTACCTGCCGGTGATGATGATGTTCTGGTTCGCGCCGCCGCTGGCCGCGTGGCACTCGAGCGGTGCGCCGAAGGCGCTGTTCTTCAGCTTCTTCGCCTGCCTGCTGAACTGGCGCGCCTTCCTCGCCTACGGCGCAGTGACCGCCGCAGTTACGCTGGTCGCGCCCTTCGCCGTGCTTTCCGGGCTGATGCTCGCCTCGGGAGGGGCGCTGCGCGCACCGCTGGTGTCGCTCGTCTTCCCGCTGCTGATCGTGCTGCTGCCGACGCTCTTCGCGAGCTTCTACGCGAGCTATCGCGACGTGTTCGGCGCGCCGGCGAGGCCCGCGTGACCCCGGCAGGCTGCGAGCTGTGCGAGCAGCCGGGCGGCCTGCTGCTTTGGCGCGACGACTTCTGCCGCGTGGTGCGCGTCGCGAGCGAGGAGTTTCCCGCTTTCTGCCGCGTCGTCCTCATGCGCCACGTGCGCGAGATGACCGATCTCGCGACGCCCGAGCGCGAGCGGCTCATGCGCGTGGTATTCGCCTGCGAGCAAGCGCTGCGCGAGCTCGTGGGTCCGGACAAGGTGAACCTCGCGAGCCTCGGCAACCAGACGCCGCACCTGCACTGGCACGTGATTGCCCGCTTCGCCGACGACTCGCGCTTTCCCGACCCGGTCTGGGCGACGCCGCGCCGTCCCGGCGCGCGCCGCGTTGCGCCCGATGAGCACGCGCTCGGCGCCGCCCTGGCGAGGCTGCTCGCATGACGCCGGCGGCAGTGGTGGGTGCCAGGCGCGAAGCCGGGCGCGGCGTCGACTTCGAGCGTATCGTGTACGAGCCGACTTAGCGCCATGCCCTTTCCCACCGAGATCAAGCTTCACCAGAGGTCCCGCGTGCTGGAGATCCAGTACGCCGACGGACGCAGCTTCCGCCTGCCGTATGAGCTGCTGCGCGTGTATTCGCCCTCGGCCGAAGTGCGCGGCCACGGCCCGGGACAGGAAGTGCTGCAGACCGGCAAGCGCGAGGTAGAGATCCGCGCGCTCGAGCCGGTCGGCTCCTACGCGGTGCAGCCGGTTTTCTCCGACGGCCACAGCACCGGCATCTACTCCTGGGAATACCTCTACGAGCTAGGCGAGCGCCAGGAAGAGCTGTGGAGGGACTACCTCGCGAAGCTCGCCGCCGCGGGGGCGAGCCGTGAAGGATAAGGTCGACTTCGGCTTCGAGCGCGTGGCGCCGGAGGAGAAGGCCGCTCGCGTGCGTTCGGTGTTCGACCGCGTCGCGCCGAGCTATGACCTGATGAACGATCTCATGTCGCTCGGCCTGCACCGAGTCTGGAAGGCGATCGCCGTCGCGATCGCGCGACCGCGCGCGGGCGAGCGGATCCTCGACGTCGCCGCCGGAAGCGGCGACCTGGCGCTCGCCCTCGCCAAGCGCGTGCGGCCCGGCGGCGAGGTCTGGCTCACCGACCTGAACCGCCGCATGCTGGGACGCGGACGCGACCGCCTGCTCGATGCCGGGGCGCTCGCCCCCGCCGTGCAATGCGATGCGGAGAAGCTGCCTTTTCCCGCGCAGTATTTCGACTGCGTCACCGTGGGATTCGGCCTGCGCAACATGACGCGCAAGGAGGGTGCGCTCGCCGAGATGGGACGCGTGCTCAGGCCCGGGGGGCGCCTCGTGGTGCTGGAGTTCTCCAAGGTGTGGGCCCCGCTCGCGCCGGCCTACGACCTCTATTCGTTCCGCGTGCTGCCATGGCTGGGCGAGCGGGTGGCCGGGGATGCCGACGCTTACCGCTACCTCGCGGAGTCGATCCGCGTGCACCCGGACCAAGCTACCCTCAAGGCGATGATCGAGGCGGCGGGGTTCGGCAGCGTGGAGTTCTTTAACCTCGCAGCGGGGGCGGTTGCGGTACATCGCGGGTATCGAATTTGATAGCATCGAGTCTGGAGGTCGACCATGAGTAAGTGGCTACTCGCGCTGTTCGCACTGGTGCTGGGCACCGTATTCGCCGTCGCCGACGTCGAGGCCCGTCGGTTTGGCGGCGCGCGCTCGCTGGGCGCGCAACGCAACGTCACGCCGCCGCCGGCCAGGCCCGCGCAGCAGCAGGCCGCGCCGGCCAAGCAAGGACAGCAGCAGGCGGCGCCGGCAGGCAGCAAGTGGGGTCCGATCCTCGGCGGCCTGGCGATGGGCGGCTTGCTCGGCTACCTTTTCGCCGGCAACGGGCTGGGCGGCCTCCTTCTGCTCGCGCTTCTCGTCGCGGGCGCCGTGCTGCTCTGGCGCGCTTTGGCGCGCAGGCAGGCGCAAGCCCCGATACAGTTCGCCGGCATGCGCGCGCGGACGATGCTAGAGCCAGTTGCTTCGGCCTCGCTAACTGAGGCGAGCGTGCCAACGCCAAGAGTGCCGGCAGGATTCGACGCCAGCGCGTTCCTGCGCGGTGCGAAGCGCAACTTCGTCAAGCTGCAGCTCGCCAACGACACGGGCGATCTTGCCGAAATCCGCGACTTCACCACCGACGAGCTGTTCGAGGCGCTGAAGTCGGATGTCCTGGCGCGCGGCCCGGAGCGCCAGCAGACGGACGGCGGCTTTCGAGGAGGTCTGGAACCTCGTGAAGCCGGTCGACGGCTCGAGCGGCTGGCTCCTCGCCGGCATCCAGCAGATGCATTGAAGGCGCCGCTCCCCGACGAAAAGGCCACCCCCGCGGTGGCCTTTTGTTTTGCCCTCAACCATCTGCTCCGCAGCGAGCCGTGGGCGCGCGAGCGGCTCGTGCCCTTTGCCGGCGAAGCAGTCGAGCTCGCCGCGCCGCCGTTGCCAGCGCTGCGCTTCACCATCCAGCCGCAGGGCCTGGTCGATGCCGGGGGACCCCTGCCGTCGCTGGTTCTGCATTTGAAACCCGGGAGCCTGGTTGGCCTGGTGCGCGGCGAAGAGCACGCGTTGCGCGCCATCGACGTGTCGGGCAACGCGCGCCTTGCCTCCGAAGTGATGCTCCTCGCCCGGCACCTGCGCTGGGACTTCGAGGAGGACCTCTCGCGCCTTCTCGGCGATGTCGCCGCGCATCGGGTCGCGGGCGCACTGCGCGATTTCGCCTCCTGGCACGCGGATGCCGCGCGGCGCCTCGCTAGCTGACCGCGCTCGCCGCGGACGTGGCGTGCCTGCGCGATGCGCTCGAGCGTCTGCACAAGCGCGTCGAGCGCCTTGGCTAGGCTGCCGTGAGCCGGCTCTTCCGCCTGCTGAAGATCTTCGGCATTGCGCTGCGCTTCGGCCTGCATGAGTTCGTGCCCGGGCTTGCGGGCAGCTGGTTCTTTCGCGTCGCTTCCGCGCGCCGTGGCGAGCCGAAGGCGCGGCGCCTGCGCGAGGCGCTGGAGACCCTGGGACCGATCTTCGTCAAGTTCGGCCAGGTGCTGTCCACGCGGCGCGACCTGCTGCCGCTCGACGTCGCCGACGAGCTGGCGAAGCTCCAGGACCGGGTGCCGCCGTTTCCCTCGGCCGAGGCAATCGCCGAGATCGAGAGATCTCTCGGCAGCCCGGTGGGAAAGGTTTTTAAGTCATTCGCATCCGAACCGGTCGCAAGCGCCTCGATCGCCCAAGTCCACCTCGCAATCCTGCACGACGGGCGCGAAGTGGCGGTCAAGGTGCTGCGCCCGGGCGTCGAGACGGCGATCGCCAGGGACCTCGAGCTGCTCGAGACCGCCGCTGCGCTCGTCGAGCGGCGCTGGGCCGAGGGTCGCCGCCTCAGGCCGCGCGAGGTGGTGGCGGAGTTCGCGCGCCACCTGGAAGAGGAGCTCGACCTCATGCGCGAGGCGGGCAATGCGAGCCAGTTGCGGCGCAACTTCGAGGCCTCGCCGCTGCTCGTGGTGCCCGAGGTGCACTGGGACCTCTGCGCACAGCGCGTCATGGTCATGGAGCGCATGCACGGCACGCCGATCTCACAGGTGCAGGCGCTGCGGGAAAAGGGCGTCGATATCCTCGCGCTCGCCCGCGCCGGCGTGGAGATCTTCTTCACCCAGGTGTTCCGCGACGGGTTCTTCCACGCCGACATGCACCCGGGCAACATCCTCGTCACCACCGAGGGCGAGACGCGCGGCAGGTACATCGCGCTCGACTTCGGCATCATGGGCACGCTCACCGACGTCGACAAGAGCTACCTGGCGCAGAACTTCCTCGCGTTCTTCAATCGCGACTACCGCCGCGTCGCACAGGCGCATCTCGACGCCGGCTGGGCGCCGGCCGGCACGCGCGTCGACGCTTTCGAAGCGGCCATCCGTGCGGTGTGCGAGCCGATCTTCGCACGGCCGCTGAAGGACATCTATTTCGGCAAGCTGCTGCTGCGCCTGTTCCAGACCTCGCGGCGCTTCAACATCGAGATCCAGCCGCAGCTGGTGCTGCTGCAGAAGACGTTGCTCAACATCGAAGGGCTGGGGCGGGAGCTCGACCCCGAGCTCGACCTGTGGCGCACCGCCAAACCCTATTTGGAGCGCTGGATGGACGAGCAGGTGGGATGGCGCGCCGCCTCGCGCGCGGTGCGCCTCGAGGCGCCCGGCTGGGCGAAGACGCTGCCGGAGCTGCCGCGGCTGCTGCACCGCGCGCTCTCGGAGGACCGCCTCGGCGGCCTCGCACGCGCGCTCGATCGCCTCGCCGAGGAGAACGCGCGGCGCAACCGCCTCCTCGGCGCGCTGCTCGCGCTGCTGGCGGTGGCGCTCGTCCTGTTGGCGGCCGATCTGTTCTGAATTTATGATCCGCCTGGCGCGATGCTGATCACCGCGGTCCTCCTCTACTTCCTGATCACGATCGGCATCGGGCTGTGGGCCGCGCAGCGGGTCCACAACTCCAAGGATTACCTCGTCGCCGGGCGCAGCCTGCCGCTGTACATGAACATGGCGACGGTGTTTGCCACCTGGTTCGGCGCCGAGACCGTGCTCTCGGTCTCGGCCACGTTCGCCAAGGACGGGCTGGGCGGCATCGTCGCCGATCCCTTCGGCTCCTCCTTCTGCCTGTTCTTCGTGGCGCTTTTCTTCGCCCGCGCGTTCTACCGCATGGACCTCCTTACGATCGGCGACTTCTACCGCAAGCGCTACTCGAAGCCGGTGGAAGTGGTCACCAGCGTCGCCATTACGGCCTCGTACCTGGGCTGGACTTCGGCGCAGATGACCGCGCTCGGGCTGGTGTTCTCGGTCCTCTCGGGAGGCGCCATCAGCCTCAACACCGGCATCGTCATCGGCGCCGCGATCGTCCTGGGCTACACCATCTGGGGCGGCATGTGGTCGGTGGCGCTCACGGATCTGTTCCAGACCGTGGTGATCCTGATCGGGCTGATGGCGGTGGCCTGGCTGGTCGGCGGCATGGCCGGCGGTCCGGCGAAGGTGATCGGCGCCGCCTACGAAGCCGGCAAGTTCGAGTTCTGGCCCAAAGGCGGCACCAGGGAGTGGCTCTGGTTCCTCGCTGCCTGGATGACGCTCGCCATCGGCTCGATCCCCCAGCAGGACGTCTTCCAGCGCGTCACCTCGGCGAAGGACGAGAAGACCGCGGTGCGCGGCTCGCTGCTCGGCGGGCTGCTGTACTTCGGCTTCGCCTTCGTGCCGATGTTCATCGCCTATTCCGCGCTGGTCATCGATCCGGGCTTCGGCAAGCTCTTCGCCGCCGAGGACGGCCGCGAGATCCAGAGGATCCTTCCCGACCTGATCCTCGAGCGCACGCCGCTGTGGGCGCAGGTGTTGTTCTTCGGCGCGCTGCTCTCGGCGGTCCTGTCGACCGCGAGCGGCGCGCTGCTCGCGCCGACGGCTCTGTTCACCGAGAACGTGGTGCGCCCGTTCACGCCCCGGCTCTCGGACCGCGAGTTCCTGCTGCTGCTGCGCACCGTGCTGGTCGCCTTCACCCTCGCCGCGCTGCTCTTCGCCCTCAACTCGACGAGTACGATGTATGAGATGGTGCAGAACGCCTACAAGGTCACGCTGGTCTCGTGCATCGTGCCCCTCGCCGCCGGCATCTACTGGAAGCGCGCCACCGCCGCGGGGGCGATGTTCTCGGTGATCTTCGGCCTCTTCTCCTGGGGCGTGGCGGAGCTCACCGCAGCGGAAGCGACGATCCCGCCGCAGCTCGTCGGCCTCGGCTTCTCGGCTCTGGGCATGGTGCTCGGCTCGCTCGTCCCGCCGCGCAGATAAGCGATGCGCGCCTCGCCCCTGGCGCGGATCCTGTTCGGGGTCTACGTGCTGCTCGTGGCGTACGCTTCGCTTTACCCGCTGCAGGGCTGGCGCGACCATGGCCTCTCGCCTTTCGCCTATCTCGACGCGCATCTGCCGCGGTACGTCACCTGGTTCGACGTGGCCGTCAACGTCCTGGGCTATCTGCCTTTCGGTTTCCTCTGCGTTGGCGCGCTGCAGCCGCGGCTGAAAGGCGCGGCTGCCTTTGCCTTTGCCGTCCTGAGCGGACTTGCGCTCTCGCTCGTGCTGGAGGCGGCGCAAAGCTACCTGCCGGCCCGCGTCGAGAACAACCTCGACGTGCTGTGCAACCTGGCGGGCGCCGCGGCGGGCGCGGCGCTCGGCATCGGCGTGCTGCCGCGCCTGCAGGGCGCGGGGCCGTTGACCCAGGCGCGCGCCCGCCTGTTCGCGCCCGGCGCCGAGACCGATCTCGGGCTGGTGCTTGTCGCGCTGTGGCTGTTCACGCAGCTCAACCCGGCGATGCTGCTGTTCGGCGCCGGCGACCTGCGCGACCTGCTGGTCGCGCCGGGAGGCCCCCCGCGCACCCCGTCGTTCTTTGCCGGCATCGAGGCCGCCACGGCGGCGGCGAACCTGGCAGCCGTCGCCCTGCTCGTCTCGGCGCTGGCCGCGCCGGGCCGGCCGCTGCGGCGCATGTTCATCGCGCTGCTCGCCGCGGCGCTCGTCATCAAGACTGCCGCCTTCGCCATCCTGATGCGCGCGGAGGACGTGCTCGCCTGGCTCACGCCGGGGGCGCAGCTCGGGCTGCTCGCGGGCCTCGCTCTCGCCGCCGCGGCGATGTCGCTGCCGCGCGTCGCGCGCCTTGCACTGGCCGCGATGCTGCTCATGGCGGCGACCGTGCTCGTCAACCTCGCGCCGCCCAATCCCTACCTCGCGGCGACGCTGAAAGTCTGGCAGCAGGGACACTTTCTCAACTTCAACGGCCTCACGCGCCTGGTGAGCGTGCTCTGGCCGTTCGCCGCGCTCGGCTATCTCTTCCTGCTCGCGTCGCGGCGGCGCGAACCGCTCGGCTAGAATGGCCGGCTCCATGTCTTACTACGAACGGCACGTCTTTTTCTGCTGCAACCAGCGCGATGGCTCTCGTCCCTGCTGCAACGACAAGGGGGCGACGGAGCTGCGCGACTACGCGAAGGGGCGCGTCAAGGCGCTCGGGCTCGCCGGCCCGGGCAAGGTGCGCATCAACCAGGCCGGCTGCCTCGACCGCTGCGAGGAAGGCCCCTGCGTCGTGGTGTACCCGGAAGGCGTCTGGTACACCTACGTGGATCGCGCCGACATCGACGAGATCATCGAGCAGCACCTGCAGAACGGCCGGGTCGTCGAGC
>JAQSVY010000112.1 GCA_029266935.1 Burkholderiales bacterium | reverse complement strand
CCCGCCTCGCCGTAGGCGAGCTCGGGCGGGATGGTGAGCCGGCGCGTGCCGCCGACCTTCATCCCCGGCAGGCCCTCTTCCCAGCCCTTGATCATCTGCCCCTCGCCGAGCGGGAAGTCGAGCGGCTCGTTGCGCGCGCGGCTGGAATCGAACTGCGTGCCGTCGGCGAGGCGCCCGACGTAGTGCACCACCACATCCTTGCCGGCTTCGGCGGCGGGGCCGTGGCCGATCACGAGGTCTTCCTTGAGCATTGTCATTTCCTTTCGCGGTGGGCATGCTGCCGTGCAGCATGGCCGCGCAGTCTACGCGCACGCGCACCCTCTGGCGAGCGAATTCGCTCGCTCGGCCGCCAGGCGAAACAGGGATGGAAATCCCGATAATCGGGCAACCCCGGGAGACCCCTCATGCCGCGCGCCGTCCTCGACGAAGCCCACATCCACCCCGACGCGCGCGAGCGCGTCGCGAGCTACCACAGCGCGGTCGTGCAGGAAGTGCGCGACGCGATCGCCACGAGCGACATCGTCGTCGTCGGCATGCGCATGAACCCCTGGCCGAAGAAGGCGCGCCGGCTGCTGGACGCCGCCGGCCTCGCTTACAAGTACCTCGAGTACGGCAGCTACCTCGGCGACTGGCGCCGGCGCCTGGCGATCAAGATGTGGAGCGGCTGGCCGACCTACCCGATGGTCTTCGTGAAAGGCGTCCTCGTCGGCGGCTCGAGCGAGCTGCAGAAGCTCCTCCAGCGCGGCCCGCTTCTTTGAAAAAAGCGGTCGTTACGAAGATCGGCCGACGCGGTGTTACCATGGTGTCACCATGTCGGATACCACTACGCTCAAGCTGCCGCCTCGCCTCAAGGCGCGCATCGCGCGGCTGGCGCGCCAGACCGGGCGCGCGCCGCACGCGCTCATGCTCGAAGCGCTCGAGCGGGAAGTCTCCCGCGAAGAGCGCATGCGCGAGTTCGTGCGCGAGGCGATGGAGGCCGACGCGGCCATCGACGCCGGCGCCGAGGTGTATCGCGCCGAGGACGTGCACGCCTGGCTCGAGCGGCTCGCCGGGGGCGGCAAGCCGCGCCGCCCGGCGCCTTGGCGCAGGTAGTCTATTCGCGGCGCGCTCTCGACGACCTCGAGCGCGCCATGCGGTTCCTGGCGGAGCAGGACCCGACCGCTGCAGCGCAAGCGGCGGCCGCCATCCGGGAAGCCGTCGACATCCTCTCCCGGCACCCGCTGATCGGCCGACAGGTGGCAGAGCCGCTGCGGGAGCTCGTCGTTTCCTTCGGCAAGACCGGGTATGTAGCCCTTTACCGCTTCCTTCCGGCACGCCGCGAGGTGCGCATTCTCGGCATCCGCCACCAGCGCGAGCTGGACTATCCTGGCTCCGATTGACGGGGTGTAACGCTTGTCGTCCCCCCGGGCCGCCCCCATCTGGTGGGCGGCCTGACTGCTAGACAACCGCGATACAAGACCGCGATGGAAAACACCTCCCAGAAACAGACCCTCGGCTTCCAGGCCGAGGTGAAGCAGCTCCTGGATCTCATGATCCACTCCCTGTACTCGAACAAGGAGATCTTCCTGCGCGAGCTCGTCTCGAACGCCGCCGACGCCGCCGACAAGCTGCGCTTCGAGGCGCTCGCCAACAACGCCCTCTACGAGTCCGACCCCGAGCTGAAGATCCGCATCGCCATCGACAAGGCGGCGCGCACCATCACCGTGTCGGACAACGGCATCGGCATGTCGCGCGAGGAGGTGATCCGGAACATCGGCACCATCGCCCGCTCGGGCACGCGCGAGTTCGTGGCCTCGCTGACCGGCGACCAGGCGAAGGACGCGCGCCTCATCGGCCAGTTCGGGGTGGGCTTCTACTCCTCCTTCATCGTCGCAGACCGCGTCACGCTCGTCACGCGCCGCGCCGGCCTCGGCGCGAGCGAAGCGGTGCGCTGGGAGTGCGACATGGCGAAAGAGGCGGGCGCCTACTCGATCGAGCCCGCCGGGAAGGCCGCGCGCGGCACCGAGGTGACGCTGCACCTGCGCGAGGGCGAGGACGAGCTCCTCGACGAGCACCGCCTGCGCCACATCATCCACAAGTACTCCGACCACATCGCGCTGCCCATCGTCATGGGGGAGGAGACCGTCAACCAGGCGAGCGCGCTCTGGGTGCGGCCCAAGGCCGAGATCACCGAGGAGCAGTACGCCGAGTTCTACAAGCACGTGGCGCACGACTTCGAGGCGCCGCTCGCCTGGACGCACAACCGCGTCGAGGGGCGCCAGGAGTACATCCAGCTCCTCTACGTCCCCGCGCACGCGCCCTTCGACCTCTGGGACCGCGGCCACCGCCACGGCCTCAAGCTCTACGTGCGCCGCGTCTTCATCATGGACGACGCGCAGCAGCTCCTGCCCCCGTACCTGCGCTTCGTGCGCGGCGTGGTCGACTCCAACGACCTGCCGCTCAACGTCTCGCGCGAGATCCTGCAGCAGAGCCGCGACGTCGACGCCATCCGCGCCGGCTGCACGCGGCGCGTGCTCGAGCTCCTCGAGGACCTCGCCCGCAACCAGAAGGAGAAGTACGCCAGGTTCTGGGACGAGTTCGGCCGCGTGCTCAAGGAAGGCGTCGCCGAGGACGCCTCGAACCGCGAGCGCATCGCGAGGCTGCTTCGCTTCTCCTCGACGCACGACGACGCCGAGACCCAGGCGGTCTCGCTCGCCGACTACGTCGGGCGCATGAAGGAAGGCCAGGACAGGATCTACTACGTCACCGCCGAGACCTTCGCCGCGGCGAAGAACAGCCCCCACCTCGAGATCTTTCGCAAGAAAGGCATCGAGGTGCTGCTCCTCTGCGATCGCCTCGACGAGTGGCTGGTCTCGAGCCTGACCGAGTTCGAAGGCAAGCGCCTCGCCTCGGTGGCGCGCGGCGAGCTCGACCTCTCGAAGGTGAAGGGGGGCGACGAGAAGGAGCCCGACTGGCCGGTGGGCGAGTACGCCGAGCTCCTGCGCGCGCTGAAGGGCGCGCTCGGCGAGCGCGTCAAGGACGTGCGCGTCAGCCGCCGCCTCACCGAGTCGCCCTCCTGCCTCATCGCCGACGAGCACGAGATGGGCGCGAACCTCGCGCGCATCCTCAAGGCGGTCGGCCAGAAAGTGCCGCCGACCAAGCCCATCCTCGAGATCAACCCCCAGCACGCCATCGTCAAGCGCCTCGCGCCCGGCGACGAACGCTTCGCCGACTGGGCGAGCCTCCTCTTCGAGCAGGCGCTTCTCGCCGAGGGCGGCCAGCTCGAGGACCCGGCGCGCTTCGTGCGGCGCTCGAACGAGCTCATGCTCTCGCTCGCCGGCGGCTAGGCCGCGCAAGCCGATCGGGGGTTCTAGCGGCGCGCCAGCCCCGCGACCTCGATCATCGCCGCGTTGAACCTCTCCGGCTCGTCGGCGAAGAGCTCGTGGCCGGACTGCTCGAACCAGACGAGCCGCTTGGAGGGCGCGCGCAGCGCTTCGAAGTAGGCGACGCTCGTGTGCGGCGGCACCCAGTGGTCCTGCCGGCCGAGGAAGAAGAGCACCGGCATGGCGAGCTCGGGCACGCGCTCGAGCAGGTTGATGGCCGAAACTTCGGCCCACATGGCGTCGAGCGAAAAGCGGAAGCCGCGCATCAGGTTGGGCAGATCGGCGAGGGAGAATTCCGGCCCCGCGGTGAGCATGCGCCCGAGATCCCAGAGCGTCTTCGCGTTCAGGTGGCCCTCGAAGCGGTTCACCCAGAGGCGCTCGGTCCAGACGGCCTGCGCGCCGTAGGGTGGCGGCCCGATCCGCTGGAGGTCTTCGAGCGCCTTGCGGTTCTCCAGGCGGCGCGCCTCGGCGAGCGCAAAGGCGTACGACGCCGCCTCCGCCGCGGGCCAGTCGCCGATCTGCGCGCCGCCCACGTAGACGGAAACCTTCTCCGGGAAGCGAGCCGCGTAGAGCACGCCGAGCACCGAGCCCCACGAGTGCCCGAAGAGCACCACTTTCTCCTGGCCGGTGCGCTCACGCGCCGCGTCGACCAGCTCGTCGAGATCGGTGACGAACTGCGCCGCGGTCATCGACGAGCGCGGGATGCGCCGATCGAACGACTTGCCGCTGCCGCGCTGGTCCCAGTAGACGACCGTGAAGTGCTTCTCGAGGGGCGCATTGAAGTGGCGGTGGAAGTAGCTCTCGGGAAAGCCCGGGCCGCCGTGCAGCAGGACGAGCGGCGGGTTCGCGGCGCTTTCGCCGCGGATCAGCACCCACTGCTCCAGGCCGCCGAGGCGGCGGTAGCTCACCTCGGCGATGCTCCCCGCCAGCACCTTCCCGCCAGCGTCGCGGAACGGCTCAGTCCTGCCCAGGTGCTTCATCGCATGCCCCTCGATGCAAGCGCAGTGCCCCGACCTACGTTGCCCCCTGTGAAGGGGGCGTGAGCCGCCGCTTTTTGGCCGCGAAACGGCGGTTTTGCCTTTGCCTTCCCAGGCTCACGCCCTGAGCCACCCCCCTCCTCATACTGGGTCCCACGAGGAGAGCCTTCATGGACCCGATCCGCGCCGCCCGCTCCGCCGCCGCCGGCACCCCGCCGGTGACCGCCCATTCCCGCGCGCGGATGCAGCAGCGCGGCATCCGGTCCGACGCCCTGGAGGCTCTCCTCGCTTTTAGCTCAAGCAAGGGGGCATAGCGATGCCGCTCCCGCTCGACTTTCTCATCGCCGTCTCGCCCTTCATCGCCATGCTGGTTCTCTGGATGGTCGAGGACTAGAAGCGCGAGGGCCAGCGGCCTTCCCCGGGCCCCGGTCCGTTTCCGTTTGCAGTGTTTCAACCTGTCGATTTGCTTTCAGGAGGCGAAAACAATGGCAAAGTGCGAGCTGGGAGGAAGCATGGGAGTGAGAACGATAATCGTATCGGCCGAAGAGCCGATCGGCTGCCCGAACTGCGGCCACGGCTTCGCGCTCACCGAAGGGATCTCGCGCCAGGCGATCGAGCGCCACGCCGAGGACTACGAGCGCGCGCTCGGCGCCGAGAAGAAGCGCCTCGAGGCCGCGCTCGCCGCCGAGGCGAAGGCGCAGTTCGACATCCAGCTCAGGGCCGCCCGCGAGGCGCTCGCCGCCAAGGAATCGACCCTCGAGAAATTCAGGACCGGGGAGCTCGCCCTGCGCCGCCAGCTCCGCGAGCTCCAGGACAAGTCGAAGAACCAGGACCTGGAGTACCAGCGCCGCCTCGACGAGGAACTCAAGAAGATCGAGGCGAAGGCCCGCGCCTCCATCGGCGACGAGTTCAGCCGCCGCGAGGCGCAGCTCAAGGCCCAGATCGAGTCCGCTCAGCGCGAGGCCGCCGACCTGAAGCGCAAGCTCGAGCAGGGCTCGCAGCAGACCCAGGGCGAAGCGCTCGGAACGGCGCCGACCTCCTCCAGCGCGTGCGCTCGCCCTCCGGGCAGATCTGCGGGACGATCGTCTGGGAGGCGAAGCAGACGAAGAACTGGTCCGGGGCCTGGATCCCGAAGCTGAAGGACGACCAGCAGCGCGTCGGCGCCGAGCTCGCCGTGCTGGTGAGCTCCGCCATGCCTCGCGATACGCGGGAGCCTTTCCTTCGCGAAGGCGACGTCTGGGTCGCCCGCTTCGAGGCCGCCCGGCCTCTGGCCGAGGCGCTGCGCGCGACGCTTCTCGAGATGCACAAGCTCCGCCTCGCCAACGCCGGCCGCAGCGAGAAGATGGAGCTCGTCTACAGCTACATCACCAGCCCCCAGTTCGCCCAGCGCGTGCGCTCCATCGTCGAGGGCTTCGACGCGATGAAGCGCGACCTCGATGCCGAGAAGGCCGCGATGACGCGGATCTGGGC
>JAQSVY010000111.1 GCA_029266935.1 Burkholderiales bacterium | reverse complement strand
AGCCGCTCGAAGAGCGCCTGCGCGATGTAGCCACGGTCGTCCATCAGCCGCTGAGCACGACCGACACCGTGCGCGAGCGCGCGGCCTGGAGGTGCTTCCTCAGCCCGAGCAGCCCGGCGCGGTCGGCCTCCTTCTTGTGGACGACGAGCGCGCCCCCGGCGAGCGCCGCGAAGATCTGCAGGTCGGGCCCCTCGGCCGCGGCCGGCGTGTCGATGAGCACTACGCGGAAGCGCTTGCCGGCGGCGGCCAGGAACTCGCGCAGGCGGGGCCGGCTGAGGAGCTCCAGCGGCTCACCGGTCGAGCTGCCCGCCGCCAGCACGGCGAGGCGCTCGCCGCACACCGCCGGCTGCACTTCCCGGTCCGCGAGGAGATCCGCCAGGCCGCGCCGGTTTTGAATGCGGAACTCGCGATGCTGGCCCGGCGAGCGCAGGTTCGCGTCGACGAGCAGCGTGCGCACGCCCATCTGCGCGAAAATCTCGGCGAGCGATGCGACGAGGTGCGTCCTGCCTTCGCCGGTTTCCGCGCTCACCACCGGCAGCAGCGCGCGGCCGCCGATGAACCAGTGCTCGAGGAGCTGGCGGCAGAGCTCGCGCAGCGCGGCTTCGCGCGCGGGCCGCGCGGCGAGCAGCGGCTCGCCGAGCGTTTCGGCCAGGTCGCCTTCGTTGCGCACCGGCCGGCGGCGTCGTCGCCGCCGCAGCGCAGCGACGGCGAGGTCGCCGGCGAAGCGGCGCGCCGAGCTGTGCGCCTGCTGCTCGACGAAGGCGGCAGCGTCGGTGGAGTCGGGCGGCCGCGGCCCACTCGGAGCCTGAGCGAACCAGATGACCACCAAGAGGAAGAGTGCGACCGACTGTAACCGGAGGAGCATCCGGCCCCCGCTTGCAATGCGCGTGCCAGGGATCGCCATCCAGCAAAATCAAGGACTTCGTCTTAGGCAGAGAAAAAAATACACGCGGCATAGAATCGCCCGCACCCTTACCGCACAGAAGAAAGAGAACGATGCGCCGTTGCCGCTCTGCTTTGCTGTTCCTGTTCCTGGTGCCCGCAACGGCGCAGGCTTTCGAGGCGATCGACAGCCTGCGCTTCCCGTCGAGCGGCGTGTTCCCGGCCTACCCTTCCGAAGGCGGCTTGCCGCGGAACCTGTGGGTGCAAGCGGGGCTGCTGCACGACGACAACATCCTGCGGCGTGGCGCCGGCGACGAGGAATCCGAGACGGTCGCCCGCGTTGGCGCGGGGGCAAGCGTCGACGCGCGCCTCTGGGGCCGCCAGTCGGTGCACCTCGAGGCGCGCGGCGACGGCTACAAGTTCCAGAACTTCTCCGAGCTCGACCACTTCGCCTACGGCCTGCTCGGCGAGCTGCGCTGGGAGCTCGGCAACGCGCTCGGGGGCACGCTCGGCTACGAGCGCCGGCACTACCTGATCGACCTCGCCGAGCGCCTCACCGTGAGGCGCGACGCCGTCACGGAGAACCACTACTTCGCCCGCGCCGGCTATCGGCTCACCCCGCGCTGGCGGCTGCGCGGCGCGCTGGACCTTGTGGACCTGGACCGGCCCGAGTTCACGGCCGCCGGCACGCAGGTCTCCTCGGTGGTCGGCGGCATCGACTACGTCACACCCCTTGGCAATACCATCGGCGTGGAGGCGCGGCACTCGGAAGGCGATGCACCGGTCGACGAGCGTATCGACCCGCTCGGCGTGGCGGTCAGCAACGACTACGAGGAGCGCGAGATCGCCGCCGTGCTCACCTACCTTCCCTCGGCGCAGCTGCGCGTCGCGGGACGCCTCGGGCACACCGAGCGCACCTACAGCGTGCTCTCGAATCGCAACTTCGATGGGGGAACCGGCCGGCTCGACCTCGAATGGCGGCCGGGCACCAAGACCACGCTCGCGTTCTCGGCCTACCGCGTTCCGCGCAGCATCATCGACGTCGGCGCAAGCCACGTGGTGATCAACGGCGTCTCCTTCGGACCGAGCTGGGCGCCCACTGTGAAGCTCGTCTTCGGCGCGCGACTGATCAAAGAGGACCGCGAATACGCCGGCGATCCCGGCGTCGCGCTCGGCGTGGATACGCTGCGCGAGGAGACGGTGCGTGCCTGGCGCTTCACTGCCGGCTGGGAAATTACGCGCCACTACCAGCTCGCCGCCGCGTTCGAGACCGGCGAGCGCAGCTCCAACATCCTGGGGCTGGATTACGACTATCGTACGGTGATGACGAACCTGCGGTACAACTTCTAGTCACGCGTCGGGGCCGACTCCGGCGTTCTTCCGTAAGCGTCCTCGAAGCGCACGATGTCGTCCTCGCCGAGGTAGGCGCCGGACTGCACCTCGATGATCTCGAGGGGCATGAGGCCGGGATTCTCCAGGCGGTGTCGCGTGCCGGGCGGGATGTAGGTCGATTCGTTTTCGGTGAGAACGAAGGTTTCCTCGCCGCGCGTCACGCGCGCGGTGCCGCGCACCACCACCCAGTGCTCGGCGCGGTGGTAGTGCATCTGCAGCGACAGCGACGCCCCGGGGTTGACGACGATGCGCTTCACCTGGAAGCGCTCGCCGCTCTCGATGCCGTCGTAGGTGCCCCAGGGACGCTGCACCTTGCGGTGCGCGAGGCACTCGGGGCGGCCGGCGGCCTTCAGCGCGGAGACGATGGCGCCGACGCGCTGTGCCTTGTCCTTCTTCGCCACCATCACCGCGTCCGCGGTCTCGATCACCACCACGTCCTCGAGCCCGACGCAGGCGAGCAGGCGATGCTGCGAGACGAGCAGCGCGTTCTTCGTCTCGGCGGCGTGCACGTCGCCGTGGATGACGTTGCCGTCGGCGTCCTTCTCCTCGATCGCCCAGAGCGCATCCCAGGCGCCAACGTCGGACCAGCCGGCCTCGAGGCGCACCACCATCGCGTCGGTGGTTTTCTCCATCACCGCGTAGTCGATCGAGTCGGCGGGCGATTCGGCGAACGCGGCGGCATCGACGCGGTAGAAGGCGCCGTCGCGTCTGCCCTGCCGGAAGGCGCGCTCGCAAGCCTTGAAGATGTCGGGGCGGAACTCGGCGATGGCGTCGAGCCATACGGAAGCGCGCACGGCAAAGATGCCGGCGTTCCACAGGTACTCGCCGGACTCCAAGTACTGCTTCGCGCGCGTCGCGTCGGGCTTCTCGACGAAGGCCTCGACGCAGGTCCCGTTGGCGCGGATGTAGCCGTAGCCGGTCTCGGCCGCGGTCGGCGGCACGCCGAGGGTGACGATCCTGCCCTGCGCGGCGAGCGCGGCGGCGCGCGCAGCGGCTTGGCGGAAAGCATCGCCCTGCGGGATGAAGTGATCCGAGGGCATGGCGAGCAGCACCGGATCGTCGGCGGTGACCGAGTGCACGGCGGCGAGCGTGAGCGCGGGCGCCGTGCCGCGGCCCACGGGCTCGAGCAGGATCGCCTTCGGGCGCACGCCGGCGCGCGCGAGCTGCGCCTGGACGAGGAAGCGGTGCGCCTCGTTGCACACGAGGAGCGGATCGGCAACGGCGGCGATCCCGAGGCAGCGCGCCGCGGTCTGCTGCAACAGCGTGCGCTCGCCGTTCACGGCGTGCAGGGGCTTCGGATGGTGTTCGCGCGACAGCGGCCAGAGCCGCGTGCCCGATCCGCCGCAGAGAATCACCGGCTGGAGCAACGTTTTGGCCCTCGAGAGAACTTTTATCCTGGAACCCGGATGCCGCGTCGCCGTTCGCCGTAGAGTTTCTGCCAGCTCCAGTCGCCGATAAATCGCGACTCGTAGTCCGCTCGGGCGCATTCACCCATCTGGCGAATCTTCTCGGGGAAAGCTTCGGCCCAGGCGAGGCGGCGCGCGAGGTCGCGCGCCGAGCCGGGCTCGAAGAGCAGCCCGTTGCGCCCGGGCTCCACCAGCTCGGCGAGCGCGCCGAGGCGGCTGGCGATCACCGGCAGGGCGTTGGCGAAAGCCTCGATGAGCGGCCGCGGCGCCGCCTCGTAGGCGAGGCTCGGCATCACGAGGTAGGCGGCGGCGCGCATGCGCTCCTGCACCTCGGCGGGGCCGACGCGGCCGAGCAGGCCCACGCGCGCGTGGGCGCGCAGGCGCGCCTCCTCCGGCCCGGCGCCGATCATGTCGACGCGCGCGCCGGGATAGAGGTCGAGCGCCTCGAGCAGGATGCCGACGCCGCTCTCGGCGTCCAGCCGGCCGACGAAGAGCGCGCCGCTGCGCGGCCGGCGCTCAGTCATCGCGCGGGCCATCGGGCCGCCAGCGCCGCGTGCGGTACTCGATCTTCGGCGCGCGCCGGGGCTTCTCCTGCGCCGCGTGCGCCACCGGCTCTTTGGGCTCATAGACGGCGACCCGGACTTCACGGCGCTGGCGCGGCGGCGGCTTCTCGGCTTGCTGCTTCGGCTCGTGCTCCTTGGCGCCGCGGCCGCGCAGACGGCCGGAGGCGTATAGGTAACCGGCGGCGGTGGCTGCGGCGCTCATCGTTGCCTCATGTCTCCTGATGTTGCGTTCTTTAGCCTGGTCCGTTCTTCACGTCGGCATCATGCCGAGCGGGTTTCGATCAGTTTGCGATATGTCGCCGTGAGCGGATCGTCGTCGCTCATGCGCCGGATGGCGCCGCAGCGGCGACGCTCCCGGCGAGGAGAGGTTCACCGCGCCAACGTGATGAGCAGCGGCAGCGGCAGGAAGGCCGGCAGCAGGATCAGCAATGCGAACAGGTGCAGGTAGGCGTTTCTCCAGCGTTGGCGATGCATCCGGGTCATTGGTAGGGTCCCTGAAGGCGCAATGAGTTCAGTTTCCCTTGCAAGCGCCGTACCAAGCAGCGCACCGCGTTACCGGACAAGCACTTAGATCGTGTCGGGAATTTCCCGCGCGTCGTGCGTGCGAGACCACACTTCGCAAGGATAAATCACCCAGCTGTTTTTAAGACGTTTTGGCGGTCGCACCGGCGCGACGTCGATGGGTGACTAACCGTGTAATCGCTTCCACGATCGCCCCCTGGTCCGCCCGGCCCTGCCCGGCAATGTCGAGCGCCGAGCCGTGCGCCACCGAGGAGAACAGCACCGGCGTGCCGAGGATGAGGCCGGCGACGCGCCGCGGCGCGAGCAGCTTCGCCGCCACATGGCCCTGGTCGTGCAGCATCACGACGTACGCGTCGAAGCCCGAGCGCTGGATAAGCGTGTCGGCGCCGATCGGCCCTTCGACGTCGATCCCCTCGCGGCGCGCCTGCTCCAGGGCTGGTGTTATGACCTCAATCTCTTCCGTGCCGAACGCACCGGCCTCGCCGGCATGCGGGTTGACGCCGCTCACGCCGATCTTCGGGCTGCCGAGGACTTCGTGCACCGCCCGGATGGTTCTCAGAATTCTCTCCGGGCTCAGCAACCCGAGCGCACTCCTCACGCTGACATGCAGCGTCACATGCGCGATGCGCACCTCGCGCCCCTGGTGCCGGAAGCACAGCATGAGGACGCCGTCCTCGGGCGGCAGGCCGCAGACGCGGGCGACGAACGACGGGTACCCGTCGAACTCGATGCCGGCGGCATGGATCGCCGCCTCGGTGTGCGGCGCCGCGACCACTGCGTCGAACTCGCCTGCGAGCGCCGCGCGGATCGCGCTTTCCGCGCAGGCGATGATGGCGCGGCCGTGGTCGGCGTCGATCCTGCCGATCTGCAGCTTTCCCCTGAACGGCACCTCGACGACTTCGACGTTTGTCGCGTCGACGCCGTGGGATTGCAGGACGACAGGGTCCGTGAACAGCACCGGCGTACAGATCGCGCGCACCGCCGGATCGAGCGCCGCCTTGACCGCGATCTCCGGCCCGATGCCGGCCGGGTCGCCGGTGGGAATCGCGACCCGGGGAAGCGGCATCTCAGTTTTCCAGCTTCACGCCGGCGGCGCGGATTACCGCGCCCCAGCGCTCGGTCTCCTGCTTCATGTAGGCGGCGGTCTGCGCCGGTGTGAGGCCCATCGGCTCCGCCGAAGCGGTCGCGAGGCGCTGCCGCACGTCGGGCAACTGCAACGATTCTCTGACGCCAAGGGAGATTTTTTCGGCAACGCTGGCCGGCATTCCGGGCGGGCCGACGATGGCGAACCACGCCACCGCCTCGAAGCCCGGCAGCGTCTCGGCGAGCGCGGGAACGTCCGGCAGCGCGGCGATGCGCTTGGGGCTCGCCACGGCGAGCGCCTTCAGCTTCCCGGCCTTCACGTGCGGCAGCGACACGCCGAGGTTGTCGCACATCATTTCCACCTGCCCGGCGAGCAGGTCTGCGAGCGCTGGCGCCGTGCCCTTGTACGGCACGTGCACGATCTTCAGCCCGCCCGCCATCGTCTTGAATAGCTCCGCGGTGAGGTGCGAGGTGGTGCCGTTCCCCTGCGAGGCGTAGTTGAGCTTTCCAGGGTTGTTCCTGACCAGGGAGATGAATTCCTCCACGGTGCTGGCGCCGACCTTCGGATGCACGAGAAGCACGTTCGGGATCGCCGCGATCACCGTGATCGGCACGAAGCGCGTCGAGTCGAACGCGAGCTTCGGGTAGAGGAGCCGGTTGATGACCAGCGGCGGCGGCGGCGCCGAGAGCAGCGTGTG
>JAQSVY010000110.1 GCA_029266935.1 Burkholderiales bacterium | reverse complement strand
GTGGCGAACGGCGCGAGGCAGCCGTCGAGCAGGCCCTTGGCGAGCATCTGCGGCAGCTGCGGCGCCGGCGAGCCGATCGCGGTGGCGCCGACGCCGCGCAGGAACACGCCGCCGGCGCGGCCGTCGGTGCGGATCTTCAGCCCCTTCAGGTCCTCGAGCCTGCGCACCGGGCGGTTCACGTGCAGCGCTGCGCCGTCGTGCGCGAAGAGCAGCAGCACGTGATAGTTCCGGTACTCGGCCTGCAGGTGCTTGTCGTAATAGTCCTGCAGCGCGAAGGTCGCTGCGCGTGCGCCGGGGCTGAGGAACGGCAGCTCGAACACCTCGGTGCGCGGAAAGCGTCCCGGCGTGAAACCGGCGGCGATGACGACGATGTCGACTTCGCCCTCGCGCACCTGCCGCTCGAGATCGCCAGGCGTGCCGCCCAGCCCGAGCGCCGCGGAGACGGGGATGCTCAGGCGCCCGCCCGAGTCCTTCTCGAGCTTCGCCGCCCAGGGCGCGGCAAGCAGCGCGTGCACCGCAGCTTGCGGCGGCGCGAAATGATGCATCTCGAGCGTCACTTCCTGCGCCGCGGCCGGGAGCGCCAGCGCAGCCGCTGCCGCAGCCAGGGTGATGCGCAAAATTCCCACTCCTCCGAAGTGACTACGCGCACCAAGTTTACGACAACTCATGGCAGAATGCGCCCATGACGCCCCGCGCCATCACTATCAGGCTCGCCGAGCACCGCGACGCGCAGGCGATCGCGATGATGTCGCGCGACTTCATCGAGGCGGGGCTCGGCTGGAAGTACGACGCGCCGCGCGTGATCCGCGCGATCCGCGACCGCGAGACGCTCGCGGCGGTGGCATGCGAGAGCGGCAAGTCCGCCGCGGCGCGCGGCACCCTCATCGGCTTCGCGATCATGGAGTTCGGCGAGGAGCGTGCGCACCTCGTGCTGCTCGCGGTGCGGCCCTCGCACCGGCGCCTGGGCATCGGCCAGAAGTTGCTCGAGTGGGTGCTGCAGTCGGCGCGCGTCGCGGGAATCGCGAGCGTGCACCTCGAGCTGCGCGCGAGCAACGACGCGGCGCGGCGCTTCTACCGCGCCATGGGCTTCTACGAGACGGTGCTGGTGCCCGGCTACTACCGCAGCGGCGAAGGCCGCAAGGAAGGCGCGCTGCGCATGCTGCGCGTGCTGCGCCAACCCGGGCCTGTGCCCTACACCTGGCGCCCGCCACGCTCCGAAGAAGACCGGTAGCTTTCCCTACGGAACGATGGCGAAGCCCAGCCGCAGCTGGGATTGCCGCTTCACGTTGTAGTCCAGGATGTCCTCGCCGTAGCCGGCGAAGAACTGTATGTGGAGGTAGCCGCTCACCGGCCCGAGCTTGAGGTCGCGCGTGCGCCGCGAGAGGTCGACGAGCAGGCTGCCCCTTCCCGAGGTGCCCTGCCGGAGCAACGCGGTGCCGATCCAGTAGCGTCCCGAGTTGTAGCGCACGCGCCAGTCGACGTAGCCGCGGTAGCGCTGGATGTCCGGGTTCTCATCCTTGTCGACGTAGGCGTAGACCTTGGGCGTGAACTCCAGGCGCTCCTCGCCGTCCATCAGCCAGTGCCATTCCGGGCGCACGAACGCAATGTCGATCGAGCGCGAGCGCGGATCGTCGCGGCCGTTCGACTCGTGCTCGAGGCCGACGCGCAGCGCGTCGAGCCAGGTCTTCTCGTCGGCGCGCTCCCATTTCCAGAAGAGCGAGGGCCGGTAGCTCGTGTCGCGGAACGCTTTCGAGCGCGACGAGAGGTCCCAGATCGAGTTCTGCGTATAGCCGAAGTAGAAGCCCGAGAGCCACGGCCGCTCGCGGCCGTATCCCGACTGCAGGTCGAAGAGCCGGTACTTGAGTGAGAGCTGGAAGCGCGCGGTGGTGCCGCCGCGGGTGCCGAGCACGAAGTACATCGGCTCGTTCTCCGAAAGCGGCGGCTCGTCGCCGGTGGTCAGCGCCTGCACCACGTCGCGGCGCGAGACCGCGATGAGCAGCGCGTTGGACGGGCGACCGGTGAGGAAGAGCGTGGCCGTGCCGGCGCCGGCGGCCGGGATGCGGCCGGTGTAGAGGCGGCGCCGGCCCTCCGCGGGCGCTTCGGCGCGCAGCGTGACGACGATCTCGGCGAGGTCGGCGCGCACCGCGAGCGGGAGCTCGTCGGGCAGCGACTCGCCTTCGGGGGCGATCACCAGCAGTGCGAAGTCCTCGCCCGTGGTGAGGCGCGTGCTGCCCGACACCAGCACCCACTCGGCGCCGGCGGCGGCACTATTGGACGCCGCAGTCGCGGCGGCGAGCGCGAGGCACGCGGCGAGGGCCGCGGCGATGCTTCTCACACCGCGCTCCGCCAGCTGTCGCCAAGGCGCTCGACGAGGAAGTCGATGAAGACGCGCACCTTCGCCGAGAGGTGCTTGCGGCTCGGATACACCGCGTAGATCGGTAGCGGCGGCGAAAGGTACCCCCCGAGGAGCGGCACCAGCCGCCCCTCGCGCAGGTACGGCGCGAGGATCATGTCCGGCTCGAGGGCGATGCCGATGCCGCCCGCCGCCGCCTCGGCGTGCAGCTCGCCGTTGTTCGAGTGCAGGTTGCCCTTCACGCGCACTGCGCGCTCCTGTCCCGACGCGTCGCGAAAGCGCCAGTGGTCGCGCGGCGAGACATACTCATAGGTGAAGCAATTGTGGCGCTCGAGATCCTCCGGGACTTGCGGCGTGCCATGCGCCGCAAGGTAGTCCGGAGAAGCACAGGCAAGGAGCCGCGTTTCGCCCAGCTTGCGCGCCGCGAGGTATTCGGTGCCGATCGTCCCCACCCGCACGCCGAGGTCGAAGCCTTCCTCGACCAAGTCGACGATGCGATCGGAGAGGGAGACGTCGAACGCCACCTCCGGGTGGCGCGCGAGGAAGTCCGAGACGAGCGGCGCGAGATGTCGCACCCCGAGCGTCACCGCCGCCGTGAGCCGGATCGTGCCCCGCGGCACCGCCGCGGCGCGGGCCGCTTCCTGCTCGGCTTCCTCGAGATCGGCGAGGAGCTGCACGGCGCGCTGGTAGAAAGCCCGGCCGCTCTCGGTCACGCTCACCCGGCGCGTGGTGCGGTTCAGCAGTCGCGTCTGCAGGTGGGCCTCGAGATCCGCGATCTGCCGGGAGGCCGCCGATGTCGATAACCCAAGGCGGTCCGCGGCCTTCGCAAAGCTTCCTGAATCAACCACTTGTGCAAAAACTCGCATGGCGCCGAAGCGATCCATGCGCATTATTGTCCCATGTTTTGGGACAATGTATCCACTTATAGCCTGTTTATCCCGGAATTTTCTAGCTCGATACTGCCCCCTGCTCAACAATTGAGGAGAGAAGTAATGACTAACCAACACGCCACCCCCTACGCAGCTTTCATCTTGCGCATCTCGCTCGGCGCCATGTACGTCGCGCACTCGCTGGTCCTCAAGCACTTCACCTTCACCCTGCCCGGTACGGCGCAATTCTTCGAGTCGCTCGGCCTGCCTGGGCCGCTCGCCTATGCCACCTTCTGGGCGGAGCTCATCGGCGGTGCCCTGCTTCTCGGCGGCCTCGGCACGCGCTGGGTTGCCCTGGCCCTCGTGCCCGTCCTCGCCGGCGCCCTCTGGGTGCACGCCGGCAACGGCTGGGTGTTCAGCGCCGCGAACGGCGGCTGGGAGTACCCCCTCTTCCTCATCGTGGTGTCCTTCGTCGCTGCGCTGCTCGGCGACGGCAAGTACGCGCTCGGCAACGTCCTGCGCACCCGTCCCACTCAACTTGGAGCCTACGCATGAAGCTTTACTACGCCCCCGGCGCCTGCTCGCTCTCCCCGCACATCGTGGCCCGCGAAGCCGGCCTCGCCATTGAACTGGAACGCGTCGACCTCGGCGCGAAGAAAACCGCCTCGGCAAAGGACTATCGGCAGGTGAACCCAAAGGGGTATGTCCCGGCGCTGCGCCTGGACGACGGCTCGGTGCTCACCGAAGGCCCGGCGATCGTGCAGTACCTCGCCGACCGCAAGCCCGCCGCCGGCCTCGCCCCGCACGCTGGTACGATCGAGCGCTATCGGCTGCAGGAGTGGCTCGGCTTCCTCAACTCCGAGATCCACAAGACCTGGGGCGCGCTCTTCAACCCCAAGACGGACCGCGCCCCCGTCGTCGAGAGGCTGGCAACACGGCTGCAGTTTCTGAACGCCGAGCTCGACAAGCGGCCTTACCTGCTCCCCGGGGGTTTCAGCGTCGCAGATGCCTATCTCTTCACGCTGCTCAACTGGGCGGGCTTCACGCGCGTCGACCTTTCGCCTTACCCTGCGCTCGTGAAGTACGCAGAGCGCATCAAGGCGCGGCCGAAAGTGCAGGAGGCGCTGCGCGCCGAAGGCCTGCTGCAGGAAAAGGCAGCGTGACGTGGGCCGCCTGCCGAGCGTCTTCGTTTCCCACGGCTCGCCGATGCACGCGCTCCAGCCGGGACCGGCCGGCGAAGCCTGGGCGGCGCTCGGCCGGCGCATCGGCCGGCCGCGTGCCATCGTCATCGCCTCGGCGCACTGGGAAACCGACCGGCCGCTCCTCACCGGCGCGGCGCGGCCGCAGACGATCCACGACTTCTACAACTTCCCCGAGCCGCTCTACCGGCTGCGCTATCCGGCGCCGGGCGCGCCCGAGGTCGCGCAGCACGCAAAGGAACTGCTGCTGGGAAAGGGTTTCGATGCCCGCATCGACCCCGCGCGCGGCCTCGACCATGGCGCCTGGTCGCCGCTCCTCTACATGTACCCCGACGCCGACGTCCCGGTGGTGCAGCTCTCGATCCAGCCGCAACTTGGCACGCAACACCATGTGGACGTGGGGAAGGCGCTGCGCCGTCTGGCCGAGGAAAACGTGCTCGTGATCGGTTCGGGCCACCTCACCCACAATTTGCGCGACTGGGCGCGCGGACAGGGACAGCCCACGCCTTACGCCCGTGAATTCCAGGAATGGGTCCTGGAAAGAATCCACCACCGCAAGTTGGCGGAACTCGTGCAGTACCGTTCCCTGTCGCCGCACGGCGTAAGGGCGCACCCGAGCGACGAGCATTTCCTGCCGCTCTTCGTCGCGCTCGGCGCGGCGGGTGAGGGCACGCCCGAGCGCGTCTACGACGCCATCGACAGCGGCGTGCTGGCGATGGACGCATACGTCTTTCACTGAGCTATCGGATGACGTTGTCGGCGCGCAGCGAAGTTCGTGAACAGCGAAGCGGCGACGGAAAAGCGGCCAGCAATACACGCAGGCATCTCTGCGGACTCATTGCTACCCCCTTGGCGGCGGACATTACACCCGAGGCCGCGGCTATGTAACAGGCCCGCTTACCGCGCGGCGCCGCAGCGCTTCGAAGTAGGCGTCGACCTCGGGAGGCAGTGCCGTGAAGCGCACGAGCGCCGGCGGCCCGGCGGCGACCACCTTGGCGTAGAAGTCACGGCACGCGAGCGCCTCGCCCGCCGCGGCGAGATTGAAGCGCAGGTCGCTGAACGCGGCCGGTGGGCTGGCGGTGTCGAGCTCGGCATGCGAGCGGGCCAGGCGCACGAACGCGCCGTCACCGCGCGCCGGGCCCGGCTGTTTTCCCTCGAGGACGGCGAAGCGCACCGGCTCCGCCTCGGCAAGGCGCGCCAGCTCGGGCG
>JAQSVY010000368.1 GCA_029266935.1 Burkholderiales bacterium | reverse complement strand
CCGACATGCCCGAGCGGCTGCGCCTGGCGCTACGCGAGCCCGCCGAGGCCGAGACGGCGATGTTCGCGCTGGCGCTGGAGCCGGAGGAGGAGACGCGCGCACGCGAGCTCGCCGAGCTCTTGGCGCGCCGCGGCGGTGCCGCCGCCGAACGGGCGAAGGCGCTCTACGTCTACGTGAGCATCCTCGCGCGCGAGCACATGCTCACGCTCGCCGACCTCGCGGTGCCGGCGATCAAGGAGCAGAAGCAGAAGGCGCGCGACGCGTTCCTCGCCGACCTCACCGCGGTGGTCGAGGCCGACCGACGCGTTACGCTGCGCGAGTTCGTCCTGCTCACGCTGCTCCGCCAGCGGCTGCGCGAGGGCGCGGGGCAGCCGATCGCGACGCGGTTCCGTCGCGTGGAAGAGGTGGCCGGGGACGCCCATGCCGTGCTGTCGCTGGTGGCTTGGGCTTCAACGGATGAGAAAGCGTTCGAGCGCGGTGCGGCCGTGCTCAAACTGGGTTGGAAAGAAATCATTTCAAAAGAGAGCTTGAGCGCGGCCCGCGTGGGCGAGGCGCTGGAGCGCCTGCGGCATCTCGCGCCGTTCCAAAAACCGGGCGTCCTCAAGGCTTGCGTCGAGGCGGCCGCCGCCGATGGCAGGGTCGGGCTCGCCGAAGGCGAGCTCGTGCGCATGGTGGCGGCGACCCTCGACTGCCCGGTGCCACCCCTTATCGCCGCTTCTTAGCGATTCGCTCCAGGATCGCGCGCCGGGTGTCCTGGATGGCGGCGGCATGCGGGCCGCCGGCCGCCGCGGCACGCTCGATGAAAGGCAGCGCCTCCTCGTCGCGACCCTGGTCGGAGAGCGTCTGCGCGAGGTTGTTGAGCACGATCGTGGAGCGCGGGTCGCGGCGCTCCGCTTCGCGCAAGACCTCTTCGGCCTGGCGCAGCTCGCCCCCCGCGTAAAGCGTGTTGGCGAGGCCGATCGCCGCGCCGACGTTGGCCGGCCAGCGCTGCAGGAACGCGGCGTAGGCCTGGCGCGCCGCGGCGGCGCCGCCGGCGCGCTCGAGCGCGGCGATCGCCGCGAGCCAGCGCGCCTCGTCCGCCGTTGCCGGCACGCGCGTCGGCGGCACCGCCACCATGGCCCAGTAGTCGCTGCGCTTCCAGAACGTCTCGTGCGCGGCGAAGGGCAGGACCTGCCGCTCGGTCTCGCCCGAGCGCAGCATGAGCTTGCCTTGCGGGTAGTCGTAGCCGACCGCGACCGCGTAATGCCAGCCTTCCCCGAGCGCGAGGTTCTGCAGCACGATCACCGGCGTGCCTGCGGCGATCTCGCGCAGCAAGTCCTCGAAGCGCGGCGCAAGCTGGTAGGCGACGAGGCCATGGCGGCGCGCCGCGGCGAGCATCTCCACCTGCAGGCTGCCTTTGCGCGCCGGCAGATACACCTGCGGCACGAGCTCCTCGGGCGTGACCTTCACGCCGGAGGCGACCAGGGCGGTGGCGAGCGCCGCCGGTCCGCACTGGTATTCCTTCTGCGGATAGAAGGGCACCTCGGTGAGCTCGACCCGCTCCGGGATGCCTGCAGGCAGCCCACCCTCGGCGAGCTTGGCGGTCGGCGAGCTTGGCGGTCTGCGGCCAGATACCCGCGCATCCCGACAACGCGAGGCCGCAGCCAAAAATGAAAACGCCCGCGAGGCCGCGGGCGTTCGACAGCAGGTTCGCCGGTGAAGCGCTTATCGGAAGCCTCCACGCCATACATACCATATCGCGGCGAGCACCAGGATGAGGAGCACCACGCCGACGGCGTCCGCGCCGGCCGGCATGCTCTCGATGCGCGCGGCCATGGCCTGCACTTCCTGGTCGGTCATCGCCGCGACGCGGTCCTTCGCCGTCGACGGATCGAGGCCGAGCGCCTGCAGCTGGCTCGCGACGTCGCTGCGCGTCACGAAGTTCAGGATCGTGTCGCGGTCCGCCTGCGACGCGGAAGCGACCACCCGGTCGGTTCCGATCATTCCGGCCTGCGCGACCTGGTAAGGCGCGAGCGCCATCAGCACGATCAACAGTCGGCAAACGCTTCTTGCCCATGCAGTGTTCATGAATGCTCCTGGGGAAGTGAGGGTGAGAGGGAAAGGGAAGGAGGAAACGGCGATGCAGCGTATTCGCCGCGCACGATGAAGTCAATACCCCGAGCGCCATGCAAGAATCACTACACATGGTCGATTTGCGACGACTCGAGGCGCGGCTGCGCGGCGCGATCGCCGGCGAGGTGCGCTTCGACAAGGGTGCGCGCGCCGCTTATGCGGCCGACGCCTCGAACTACAGGCAGGTGCCGCTCGGCGTTGTGCTGCCGCGCAGCGTCGAGGACATCGTCGCCGCGACCGCCGTAGCGCTCGAGCACGGCGTACCCATCCTCGCGCGCGGCGGCGGCACCTCGCAGTGCGGGCAGGGCGTCAATGCCGCCCTGGTGTTCGACTGCTCCAAGTACCTGCACCGCGTGCTGCACGTCGACCCGGCGGCGCGCCTCGCGCTGGTCGAGCCCGGCGCGGTCTGCGACACGCTGCGCGACGCCGCCGAGCGCCACGCCCTCACCTTCGCGCCCGACCCCGCCACGCATTCGCGCTGCAC